>NZ_WTKZ01000028.1:0-52868 GCF_011378805.1 Pseudoalteromonas sp. Z9A6 | reverse complement strand
TCGTTTGGATCGGTCAACCGGTCATTTTCTTAACTGATCGGCATTAAGCTAATTAGCTCCTTTTTTTATGTAACGACTTTTTATTAACTAATTATTAATCAGCTTCGTTTTCGTCTTGGTTGTGAATCTCTAAACTTGAAGACATCGCACTTTCGCGGGTGCTTTTTGCTGAATCGTTACGTAGCTCATCAATACGGTTTAAATAGTTTTGATCAATGTCGCCTGTAATATATTGCCCATCAAATACTGAGGTTTCGAACTTAGTAATTTCAGGATTTTCTTGGCTAACCGCAGCTATTAAATCTTTTAACGATTGAAAGATTAAACCGTCAGAACCAATACTTGCATTAATATCTTCAACTTCACGGCCGTGAGCAATAAGCTCAGCTGCTGAAGGCATATCAATACCGTACACATTAGGGAAGCGTATTTCAGGCGCTGCGGATGCAAAGTAAACATTTTTAGCACCAGACTCACGAGCCATTTCAACAATTTGTGCTGATGTTGTACCACGAACAATTGAGTCATCAACCAATAATACGTTTTTGCCTTTAAACTCGCGATCAATTGCATTTAGCTTTTGACGCACTGATTTTTTACGCATCTCTTGACCAGGCATAATAAATGTACGACCAATATAACGGTTTTTAACAAAACCTTGGCGATACGGTAAATCAAGCACACGTGCAATTTCCAGTGCTACATCGCATGAAGTTTCTGGGATTGGGATAACTACATCAATGTCTTTATCAGCCCATTCGCGTGCAATTTTTTCGCCTAGTTTTGTGCCCATGTTTACGCGTGTTGCATAAACAGACATACGGTCTATTGTTGAATCAGGTCGAGCAAAATAAACAAATTCAAAAATACACGGCGAGTAAGATGCTTTATCTGCACAACTAAGTGAATGAAATTCACCTTCTTCTGTAACATATATAGCTTCACCAGGGGCAACATCACGTACAAACTCAAAGCCGTCCGGTTTTAACGCAACGCTTTCAGAGGCGAACATGTACTCAGTCCCTTTTGCAGTCTCACGTTTACCAAATACAAGTGGACGGATACCATTCGGGTCGCGAAAAGCAACAATACCGTGACCAATAATCATAGCAATTGTTGCATAACCACCGCTTACTTTATTATTTACCTCGGTTACCGCAGTAAATATATCTTCAGGGTCTAAATGCAACTTATCAGATTTACTTAGTTCATGTGCCATGATGTTGAGTAAGATTTCTGAATCAGATGTTGTATTTACATGACGACGTGCTTCTGAGAATAACTGCTCTTTTAAAGCTTCTGCATTAGTAAGGTTACCATTATGGGCAAGCGCTATACCAAACGGTGAGTTAACATAAAAAGGCTGTGCTTCAGATGAGCTTGAAGACCCTGCTGTAGGATAGCGCACATGGCCAAGACCTATCGTACCTTGTAGTCGTTTCATATGACGAGTGTGAAAGGCATCTTTCACTAAGCCATTTGCTTTGCGTAAGCTGAACGTATTATTCTCAATGGTAATGATACCCGCGGCATCTTGACCACGGTGCTGCAAAACAGTTAAGCCATCATAAATCGCCTGATTGACAGGGGATGTTCCGACTATTCCAACGATACCACACATGTAATTTATCCTCGCCGATTAACGGTTTACTGAATTTAAAAAGCTCGAGTTGTTTTCTAGGTACGAAAAGAACCATTCAACAACAAAGCCAAATTCTGGAATCAAAATAGAATTGCCCCACCAGTGCGTATTGGGTGCACCAGTAAAAGCATCAAGAAAGAAGAGTAACGCGCTCACGACCAACACGCCTCGTAGAGCACCAAACACTATACCAAAGACACGGTCGGTACCCGATAAACCAGTACGATGTACAAGTTCACCTAAAATGTAGTTTAGTAAACCGCCTAACAGTAGCGTCGCAAAGAATAATATGGCTATGGCCGCCGCATTTCTTAAAAGGGGTTCAGAAATGGTTGTTAGGAAGGAAGCTAAATATTGGTAAAATAAGCTAGAGATGATAAAGGCGCCAGCCCATACCGCTAATGACATTGCTTCTTTTACAAAGCCGCGTATTAAACCGATGATGGTAGACAATACAATGATGCCAATAATGGCGTAATCAACCCAGATCATAAGAACCAATTAGTCGCTAATTTGGGGCGCATTCTATACCCAAACATCGTTAGTATGCAAGTTTAAACGGGAGATTACTGGGTTGTAGTTAATACAAAAAATTAACATTCTAGTCTAGGTATTGTGAGATAAAGATAATGATAAAAAAAATATAAATAAATAAATAAAGGCTTGTTATACAAGCCTTTATTTATTTTGTTACTTCGTACTGCGTAACTTTACCATTTAATTTAGTAAGCTCTTTGAGCTGGGGGAGCTGCTTTTGTAATTCACTTTTATCAAGCGAAGGACCAACAAATACTTTGGTTAATGCCCCATTTGGGGTTTTAATCGGTTTAGTAAACGTTTTAAACCCTTCAGCCTTTAATTTAGCCTGTAATGCTTTAACGTTTGCAACATGTGAAAAACTACCTAATTGAATAACATAGGCCATACTCGTTAGGTTTTCATCACTTTTACGTGGTGCAATTGGCTCTGGCTTAGCTTGAACAGGTGCTTTTGTAATTGGTGTAGCTTTGGGTTCTATAGTTGCTTCAACAACTTTATCTTCCACAGCGTAATCACTCTCATCCTTCGCGCTTTGCTGCTCAAAAGCTTCATCGTCAGCTTGAATGTCTTCAATTTCATCTTGCTTTAGTGGCTCAGCATTAGCCATATTTTCATCAATTGACTCTTGAAGATCGATTGTTTTGAACTCAGGGCGGTCTGGGATCGCTTTAAAGCCTTCTTTATAATGCACTTTTTCGCCATCGAGTATATTAGGGATAAACACAATTGCTGCAATCACCACTATACTTGTTCCGACTAAGCGATTAATAAAACTTGAGTTCACCGACATCCTCTCTATTTTTTAAAGTAATTAATAGCGCCAGCAACTGTAAAAAATGAACCAAATATAATCAACATAGTATCACTTTGTTGTTCTGGTAAAATTACATTCAGTGCCTGTCCCACACTGTCATAGCTATTAATAGTATTATGATGAGACAATTCCTGCAGTGCATTTTGTAAATTACTTGCAGTGTCGCCTCGCGGGCCACTTAAGCTCGCTAATGACCACTCATCGACCAAGTGACTTACTTCTTTAAGTACACCCGTTTTATCTTTATCAGCAAGCATAGCGGCTAATGCATGAATTTTAAAGCCTTTATCTTTATAGCTTGATAACTTATTGGCTAAATAACGCGCCGACTCAGGGTTGTGTGCTACATCGGTAAAGACTAAAGGCTCAATACTTAACTGTTGAAATCGCCCTTCGACAACTAAATTAGCTAAACAACTTCGTATAACTTGCTCACTTGGTAATAAGTTTAAAACACTGAGCGTGGTTAATGCGGTTGCTGCATTTTGACACGGTATTGCTGGCTTATCTATTTCAAGATTATGTTCTTTATATTGCCAATTAAAGCTCTCAGCATTTTCTTTAAAAATAAAGTCACTGCCCGACAACGTCATATTGGCATTAATTTCTTTGCCGTAATCAGTCATTGTGTGAGGAATATTTAAATCCCCTATAATAGCGGGCGTATTTTCACGAAAAATACCGGCTTTATCATAAGCCACTAACTCACGGGTATCACCTAAGTACTCTTTATGGTCTAAGTCTATAGTCGTGATCACGCTTGCAAAGGGAGTGACTATATTTGTGGCGTCAAAGCGCCCACCTAAACCAACCTCGAGTAATACATAATCGACGTTACAGCGTTTAAAAATTGCCAACGCACCCAAAGTACCATATTCAAAATAAGTCAGAGGAGTGTCTTTACGGCCTTGCTCAAGCTGGTGAAAAGCATCTATATGAAATTGGTCTGCCAATTCTTCCCCATTAACTCGTACACGCTCGTTATAACGAATTAAATGTGGAGATGCGTAAGTACCCACATTGAAACCTTGCGCTAGCAATAGCGACTCTAAGCAGCGTGCTGTGGTGCCCTTACCGTTTGTACCGGCAATAAGAATAATTTTACTTGGAGTGTTTAACAGGCCAATATTGTTAGCAACATTAGCAACTCGTTCTAAGCCCATAGCAATGTTAGCTGGGTGAACACTTTCTAAATAAAAAAGCCAATCATCAAGGCTTGATGATTGGCTAGGAGTTTTTTTTGTCATAGCGTGTAATCAGTAAAGCTGAAATTTACGCTACTCTATGCTCTTGTTCCGTAGAAGGCAAGTTCATAAATTTAGCTAAAATGCGTGCAAGGGTATCGCGCATTTCACGGCGGTCAATAATCATGTCAATTGCACCGTGTTCAAGCAAAAATTCACTACGCTGAAAGCCTTCAGGTAATGTTTCGCGAACAGTTTGCTCAATAACACGAGGACCCGCAAAACCAATTAATGCTTTAGGTTCCGCAACGTTAATATCGCCCAGCATAGCAAGTGATGCAGATACACCACCCATAGTTGGGTCAGTCATGACTGAAATAAACGGAAGACCTTTTTCAGTCATTTTTGCAAGTGCAGCACTTGTTTTAGCCATTTGCATAAGCGACATAAGCGCTTCTTGCATGCGTGCACCGCCTGATGCAGAAAAACAAATAAGCGGCATGTTATGCTCTAAACATTGATCAACAGCATCAACAAAGCGAGCGCCAACAACAGAAGCCATTGAACCACCCATAAACGAGAACTCAAATGCTACTGCTGCAACTGGAATACCTTTTAATCGGCCTTTCATAGCTACAAGTGCATCTTTTTCACCACTTGCTTTTTGGGCTGCACTGATACGATCAGAGTATTTTTTAGAATCTTTAAACTTAAGAATGTCTTTAGGCTCATGTTGTGTGCCAAGCTCTTGACGGTCACCTTCATCTAAAAAGTGCTCCAGGCGCTTACGGCCACTAACACGCATATGATGGTTACACTTAGGACATACGTTTAATGACTTTTCTAATTCAGCTTTATATAAAATTGAATCACACGATGTGCACTTAGCCCAAATACCTTCTGGGATTTCTTTACGACCTGATGATTTTGTCGTTTTAGGTAAGATTTTTTCTAGCCAACTCATTTGCAACTCTCTTAATGCTGTTCTGTGTCGCGAGCCTGCCAATAGCAATTAGCAGACAAATTTTTTCAATTAAAACATGAATTACACTAACGCGGTATAAAAAACTGGTCTTAGTAGTTAAAAGTGTTCATAAAAAGCACTAACGACAACCATAACTAAATTTCAGCGTCAGGTAAAAACAATGGACCTAAAGGCATTTTAGGAATATTAAACTCTTCAGGATAATCGACATCAACCAAGTATAAACCTGCAGCTTTAGCTGTAGCACTTGCTTTAGCACGCTCTTTACAATCAAGTAATTCTTTCAACCAAATAGGCTGTTGCTTATGTATGCCAATATCCATCAAGCTCCCCGTTATATTACGTACCATGTGATGTAAGAACGCATTCGCCTTAATATCAATAATAACGTAACACCCTTGGCGCTGTACCGATAAATGATGAATAGTACGAGTCGGTGTATTCGCTTGACAATGGATCGCTCGAAAAGATGTAAAATCGTGTGTCCCGATCAAATACTGACAGGCTTCCTGCATTTTAACTTCATCTAATGGGTGATGAAAATGCGTAACCCCTTCGCTTAACACTGCTCCTCGAAAAGGAGAGTTATAAATAATATAGCGGTATCGGCGAGCGGTTGCACTAAAACGAGCATGAAAATCGACAGCAACTGGTTGTGCAAAGCGAATAGCAATATCTTTAGGCAATAAGGTATTCATACCCATTGTAAATGCGACCATGTCACGCGAAGCTTCAGTTTCAAAATGTATTATTTGACCTGTACCGTGCACACCCGCATCAGTTCGCCCCGCACATACTACTTCAACTGGGTGATTACAAATACGCGACAATGCCTTTTCTACTTCTTGTTGTACGCTATTTACATGTGATTGACGTTGCCACCCACTATAGCGTACGCCGTTGTATTCAACTCCAAGTGCTACTCGCATAATTACTGCTTTACCTACTGTGCTAATGAACACGGCATTTTATGCTATCTCTCGACGCAATAAAAGGAGGTGTGCGGTAATACCCTTTTTATTAAAAACATGATCATTTTAATGAATCAAATAACTTAATAATTACGATGTAAATTATTCTTTTATAACAATTACATACTATAAAATTCGCTTCATTAATGCGTTGCTTTTCCTTGTTATAATTAAACTAACTTCCATAAAAAACCCTTAATTAGTATGACCAATTAAGGGTTTTTTAAAACAATTTGTTATTTTAGTTTCGCTTTTAAACTAAGTGCCTCTTCTTGAACTTCTTCAGGGCCTTTGTTGATGACATCCTCAATGACCTTGAGCGCAGAATCAAAATCATCAATTTCAATATAAGCACGCGCTAAATCTAGTTTAGCTGAATAGCCACCACTTTCAGCATCAACATCGGTTGGGTTATCACCAGCAAGTAATGCATCAAACTCACTCAAACCGACATCCATATTAACGTCGGTGTAAGGTTCGTGTTCAAGTTCAGCCTCTTCACTTTCTTCTAATAATGAATCTATATCTACAAATTCATCATTATCAAGTTGCTCAATATCACTACTTTCAACAAGTGGCTCTTTTGTAGTTAATGAGTCATCTTCCTCTAAGTCTTCTTTTAGCAAGCTGTCAAAGTCGACATCAAATTCACTGCTATCCTCAGCGCTTAATTCTTCAGGCTCCGCTAACTCACTAAGTAATGAATCAAAATCAGTTTGCGTCAAATTTGACATAAACTCTTCATCAAGTTCATCGTCAGAGCTAATATCAGTGCTACCTGCTTCATCTGAGTTTGTTAACTGTGCTTCGCGCTCTGCATTTGTTTGCTCTTGCTGATCGTCTGATAACTCATCAGTTAGCGCTTGCTCTAAAGTATCTTCGTCAAACTCAACATCTAAGTCAGAAAAATCGTCTTCAATTAAAATTTCATCATCAAAATCGTCTTCTAAACTATCTAAATCAGTATTTTCAGAAAGCGCAATTGATAAGTCCTGCTCAGCTTGGCTGGAAGCGACTCCCTGCGCCTCACCGTCTAAATCATCACCTTGTAATTCTTCGGGAGTAAATGGCAACTCACTTTCTAGTGTTTCTTGAACTTCATCAAGGTTAAGAGGTTTGGTATCCTCTTCTATACTAATTGGTTCAACAGAATCAATTCCGTCATTAATTTCTTGCAGTAAATCATCATCAAACGACTCGTCTTTAACCTTAGCTTCTGATTCAGAGAAGTCATTATCAATTAATAGTTCATCATCAAAATCATCTTCTAAGCTATCTAAGTTAGCATTTTCAGAAAGCGCATTTGCGAGATCTTTCTCTGTTTGACTAAGTGCTACTGCATTTTCTTCACTCGGTGCATTTTCTTTAGGTTCTTGCGGCTCAAACGAAGGTTCATTCTCCAATAATGAATGATCATCATCTAATTCAAGTTCAGGATATTCATCTAACTCTTCACTTGGCGTTATAAGATCGCTATCAAGCTGCTCTTCAATTTTTGTAAGATCTGAGTCATCGTCGCCCGCTAACGGATCGTCACCAAGATCTACTTCTATTGCTTCAAGATCGTCGTCAAGCTGATCTAAAGACCAATCTGGTGTTTCTATATAGTCATCATCCGTCGCTTGTTGTAGCTCATTTAAAAGCTCATCAACGCTCTTTAAAGTATCATCTGTATATTCTTCAAGCGCATCTTCAGGATCAAGAAGCGACTCTGATGTATCTGAAAAATCATCAACCGTTACATCTATAAGTTCAGATTCTTCTTTAAGCTCAGGTTCTTCTGCAAGTTCAGGCTCATCGTCAAGCTCAGGCTCATCGTCAAGCGCAGGCTCTTCTTCAAGCGCAGGCTCTTCTTCAAGCTCAGGCTCTTCTTTAAGCTCAGGTTCTTCTATAAGCTCAGGCTCATCGTCAAGCTCGGGCTCTTCTTCAAGCTCAGGCTCTTCTGCCAGTTCAGGCTCATCGTAAAGCGCAGGATCTCCTTCAAGCTCAGGCTCTTCTACAAGCTCAGGTTCTTCTACAAGCTCGGGTTCTGCTATAAACTCGGGCTCTTCTTCAAGCTCAGGCTCTTCTGCGAGTTCAGGCTCATCGTAAAGCGCAGGCTCTTTTACAAGCTCGGGTTCAGCTAAAAGCTCTGGTTCTTCTTCAAGCTCAGGCTCTTCTTCAAGTTCAGGCTCTTCTTCAAGCTCAGGCTCATCGTCAAGCTCGGGTTCTTCATTTAATGATGAAGCAAGCGACTCAATATCATCAACATTTAATTCTTCTTGAGCATCTGCTAAATCCTCAACTGAGTCTGCCAATGCATTATCAATTTCTGAATCTCTTACATCTGAATTTTTTACTTCATCATCAATTAGGTTATCTATATCGTCTAAATCAAAGCCATCACTTTGTTCAACTAATGAATCATTTGCAGCATCAACTGCTGCCTCATCAATTAGGTTATCAATGTCGTCTAAATCAAAGTCGTCACTTTCCTTAACTAATGAATCATTTGCAGTATCATCCGCTGCCTCATCAATTAAGCTATCTATGTCGTCTAAATCAAAGTCGTCACTTTCCTCAACTAAAGAGTCATTTGCAGTATCAACCGCAGTCTCATCAATTAAGCTATCTATATCGTCTAAATCAAAGTCGTCACTTTCCTCAACTAAAGAGTCATTCTCAGTATCAACTGCAGCCTCATCAATTAAACTATCTATATCGCCTAAATCAAAGTCGTCACTTTCCTCAACTAATGAATCATTTGCAGTATCAACTGCAGCCTCATCAATTAAGCTATCTATGTCGTCTAAATCAAAGTCGTCGCTTTCTTCTAGAAGTTCATCTTCGTCGAGTAACTCTGCATCAAGTGAGTCATCTACCACATCACTTTTTGGGTCATTCGCCTCATCAATTAAGCTATCTATATCGTCTAAATCAAAGTCGTCGCTTGTATCAAGTTCAGCTGAAGTGCTATTTGAGGTATCTAATTCTGTTGATGTTTGATCTAATAATTCATCTATATCAAAATTATCTTCATCTGCAAGCTCTTCACTTAAAGCCGCCATTTCATCATGAGATTCTAAGCTGTCATCTTCTAAAGCTTCGCTTGTTTGCGGTGCATCAAACTCAGGTAGACTATCGTCTTCATCAAACAAGCTATCTAAATCGTCATTAGTTAGGATTTCATCATTGTTAATTGAGTCATCAGATAAGTCTAAATCTATATCTTCAGCGTTTTCATCTGAAGGTTGATCAAACCCTTGCTGCATAAAAATATCGAGCTCATCATCGTCATCGGTATTTTCATCATCAAAAACAATGTCATCGCTTAGTAAGCTTTCGAGCTCATCCTGATCAAGTAAATTTTCGTCGCCAGAAAAATCATCTAAGCCGTCGTCTAAATCATCATTAGGCAACATATCACTTTCGAGACTATCATCTAATTGAACACTCAAGTCATCTAAAGGGTCAGGTACAATTGGATCGTCATTTAAGCTTGGGCCTAAATCATCATCGCCAGTATAAGTTGGGGTTTGTGGTAAAAAGTCATCATCGTTTTGCGGCTCTTCTTGATTGCTTGCTCGTTTGCGTAAAAACATAACGATTGCAAAAATAATCAGTAACCCAGGAATAAACATTAACATGCCCAGTACTATGGGGTTTGAAAATAATGAGCCAAAATAAAATGACTCTTTTGGTATTACTTCTTGTTTTTTTTGTTGGGCAATAATCTCGTTTTGTTTAACGATGAGTTCTTTTAACTGATTTTGAATTTCGCTGTCTTGTCCTAGTTGCAAACGTAAGTTTTCGAGCTCTTTTGATATTCCTGATAACTGTTTTTTAAGATTATTATTTTCAACTAAAATCTCTTCTACATTACTAACTGAGCTTTTAAACTGTTGTTGTAACTCAACTAGCTTAGTACCTTGCTCTGTTTTTATTTCATTTAATTCTTTCTGTATCTCTTTTTTAGCATCGTCTACATCAATTTTACGCGCTTGAGTTACTTTTGTTTGCGCTGAGTTAATTTCGCTTTGTGTAAGCGTGCCATTTTTTTTCTTTTCCCATAATGCATCATCTTGCTCAGAGCGTTGCTTTGCGAGCTGCGTATTTACAGCTTTTATTTCGGCTAAGGTAGGGATTTTTAAATAGGCACCATTTTGAATGTGGTTAAGATTTTGTTCTAAAAATGAATCGGGATTTTTGTTATACAAAGCCTGCATAACTTGATAAATACTGACAGAATTGTCTGGGCGCACTTTAGCTGCTATACGCCAAAGCGTATCAGTTGGTTTAATTGGCCCAATTGATCGCCCTTGCGCACCATAGTCAACGCCTTTAGGCCCCTTTAATTGGGTACTGTCCTGAGAGTAAACTGGCGTTACTATCAATGCAGACGCTAATATAATAAGTGTAGCTAAACCGCGCATGCTGATCCTTTAATATTTAAATATTAATAAAACACCTAAAACTTAAGTGCATAAATATTGTTTATTATTGCTATTATCAGCCAAATGACTGACTCGCATTTATTATTACAATCTATTTTTATTGCAAGCTCTATTCCAATTACAAACTATAAACCAGTTAGAGCGTAATATCCATCGCAACACCTTGAAAATAAATGCCTTAAAACATCTTTATAAATATTAATTTATTGAGTGTTATCAATCAGTTTTTGTATTTTTAAAATTAAACGGCAAAAATTTGACAAGCCATATAAACAAAAAGCGGCAAACAACTACTGTTTACCGCTTCAAAGGCATGTTTAGCGCAATTAACTATTACATGTAATTGGCAATGAGCTCTTCTGCAATTTGAATGCTATTAGTTGCAGCACCTTTACGAGTGTTGTCACTTACAACCCACATGTTTAATCCATGAGGATGAGAAATATCAGCACGTAATCGACCTATATACACAGTATCGTTACCACTAGCGTCAGACACTGCTGTTGGGTAGTCACCTTCATCATCAATTAGCTCGACACCAGGCGCGTCTTTTAAAAGTTGTTTAACGTGTTCAAAGTCATAAGGCATGCGCGTTTCAATATTAATTGATTCTGAGTGCCCAAAAAATACGGGAACACGTACACACGTTGGGTTCACTGCAATAGTGGTATCACCCAAAATTTTATGAGTTTCGTTTACCATTTTCATTTCTTCGCGCGTATAGCCATTATCTTCAAAGCTATCAATTTGAGGAATAACGTTAAATGCAATTTGCTTTGGAAATACTTTATTATCCATAGGGCGTGCATTCATCAAATTAGCTGTTTGCTTTGCAAGTTCATCAACCGCGTCTTTACCTGCACCCGATACAGCTTGGTAAGTAGATACATTAATACGGTCTATTCCGTAAGCATCATAAATTGGTTTAAGTGCTAACATCATCTGAATAGTTGAACAGTTAGGGTTAGCAATAATATTACGATTTCTAAAATCAGCTAGGCTTGAAGCATTAACTTCTGGCACCACGAGTGGTATTTCAAAATCATTTCTAAAGTGCGATGTATTATCGATTACAATACAGCCGGCTTCAGCAGCAATAGGAGCATATTTTTCAGATACACTGCTACCAGCAGAAAACAAACCTATATGCGCTTGGCTAAAGTCAAAGCCTTCAACGTCAAGTACTTCAATGGTCTCACCACGAAACTTTATATCTTCACCTGCGCTGCGGCTGCTAGCAAGTAAAAAAAGCTGATCAACAGGAAACTTACGATCTGCTAGCGTTTCAATGATTTGACGGCCTACTAAACCAGTAGCGCCAAGTACGGCAACGTTATATTTTTGCGACATATTTCTTCCTCTATAAACGACATTAAAACAACATCGTTAGTTAAATAATTATTCAGCTATGCTAAAGCCAAGCTGGCTAAGTGCTGCTAGTTGTGGGCTATCACCTTGTAGAAATAAAGTGCTAAATTCTCGCCTTATAGGATAGTTTTTACGTAAACTATCAAAGCCGTCGCTCTCTAGACGACGAAGTAATATTCCGTCATCGCGGCGAACGTCATAAATTAAATGCACTAAACGGGCAATATCTTGCTCATTAAGGCTTTGCGTAACAGTTGCATTTGTAATGGCTGGTGTTGGTAAAAAATCATCCAACGATTTAATCGCCTCAACACCTTTGAGCTGACACAGTTTTTGATACAACATTTGTGTACCACGAGCTTTCCCCTCAAGTGTATGCCCTGCAATGTGCACACTAGCGTAACGAACATGCTCTAGTAATTCAGTTAAAATATTGGGTTCTTTCTCCCATACATCAAGTACTAAATCTAAATCAGCCCCAGCTTCCATTACCTCAAGTAATGCTTGGTTATCAATTACATCGCCACGGCTTGCATTAATTAGCGTGGTTCCTGGCTTAAGTGCCTTTAAACGCTCTTTACCCATCATGTGCAGTGTTTTATGCTCGCCACTTTTAACAAGGGGAACGTGAAAAGTAACAACATCTGACTGCGCTAATAACTCATCAAGCGCTACATGCTCTTGTAATAAGCCTTGTTCGTGCTTAATCGGATCGCACAGCAGTACAACTACGTTTAATGCTTTTAATTTTTGCGCCAAACATGTACCAATGTTGCCCATCCCTACAATACCAATTGTTTGACCACACAATGGACGCGCATTTTCTTGGCTTAATGCAAATAAGCTACTAATTACATATTCAGCTACAGCAACCGCATTACAACCAGGTGCACTTGTAAAAGCAATATTTCTATCATGCAGTAATTGCGTATCAATATGGTCAATGCCGATTGTGGCAGTACCTACAAAGCTCAACTTGTCAGCTTGTACCAAAAGTTCATGATTAACATTTGTCACCGAACGAGTAAGAAGAACATCTACATCTATTAATTGTTCAGGCGTTAATTTACGACCATCAAAACGCTCAACCTCACCAAAGTCTGCAAAGTACTGCTCAACTAAAGGCATATTTTGATCGGCAAGAATTTTCATTACAGAGTCCGTTTGGCAATTAAGAGGCGCCATTGTAGCGAACAACCTAGCCTTTACACAAACTAAAAAGGCGCATTTTAGTTAATACAAACACTCAAAAATGGGGATGTGGATTGTTTTAAATCAGCAATTAAAATTAGGAATTTAAACGATGCAAATAATAACCTTACTATTGAATACACAAAGGCCGAATCACAGCATGATTCGGCCTTTATTATGCAAAATAAACTTCAATTACATTTACTTGATTTTAGTTTATAGCTCAAAATCTTTTTTGAATTTCAAACCAAATTCACTTCGATCATTACTGCGCATTACGCCAACAAAACCTGATTGTTGTAGACGACCAACATCGTAAACTTCGTTTAGAACGTTTTCACCATACAGTGTAACTTCCATATCGCCATATGGATTAGTGTAGGAAATATTAAAACCAACTAGTTCACGAGAGTCAATAGTCTCACTTTGGTTATAAACTGATTGCCCTTGCATTTCGCTTCGGTACGAATAATTAGCATTAAACGCAAGTGTTGCGCCGCTCTCTAAATCCATAAAGTAAGAAGGTGCAACCATGACAGTCCAGCGTGGTGTAAGTGCTGGTGAATCGCCTTTACCTATACCTTGTACACCCTCAGCCACTTCTGTTATTTCAGAATCTAAATAACCAACTGCACTGCGAATAGTAAAATCATCAGTAATAGCGACGGTTGTTTCAAGCTCAATACCTTGTGCTTTAGACTGACCCGCATTTTCTACAATTGTTACGAAACCGCCACCTGCTGTTGGGTCTGAAAACGGTAATGCTAAATCAGTGTAATCAGTCACAAATACCGCAAGCATCATAGATACATTTTCGTGTACTTGGCCTTTTTGAATTTGGCCATACACATTCATATTATTACTAAGCTGATAAGATGCATTTACATCCCAGGTAACTGCATCAAAATCTGCACTTACATACTTACGAGTAGGAAATGATGGGAATATAGCATTTGCATCTTTTTCATCTTTTGAATAACGAAGACCACCACCAACGGTTAAATCGTCAGTTAAATCATAGCTTTTAAAGTAGGCTGCGTAAGAATTAGTTTCTTGGTTAATTTCAAAATCGCCGTAACCACCAAATGATTCTGTTACTCCGTCATTCAATAAGCCATTGGGTGTATTAAATGGGCTGAATACAAATGGGCCTGAACGTGTAAAGCCATCTTCATTAAAAAAGTAAAGGCCTGACACAAAGTCCATATTATCAAATGTTGCATTTAGTTGAATTTCAAACGAGTACTGATCAGCTCCGCCCTCTTCTGGAAACTCAGATAAGTTTAAAGGTGATGCATCGTCATCTAGGCCACCTTCATACTCAGATGTACGGTAGCTTGAGATAAACTTAGTTGTGGCATCTAATAGTTTATCTGAAAGGTAATGAAGGTTTTTAGCTACATCCCTCACAGCCGTTAGCGAGTCCATTGTATCTTCAAATGATACGTGCATATTTGTCACGTTTTCTACAACCATAGCAGCAACTGATGTTTGCTCTTCTGTGGCAGCAGCAATTTGTGAGTTCATCCCATTTATTTCTAGCATTTGCTCTGCAATTTTCTCTATAGAAATGCCCGTTTTTTCTGCTGCAGTTGCATTATCTGTAGCCATATCTCTTGCAGTCGTCATTGCAGTAACTGATTCGTTAGCCGCTTCAGTTAAAGTAGTCAACAGCTCTCTAATCTCATTTGTAGAGTGAGCAGTTCGCGATGCAAGCTCTCTAACTTCATCAGCAACAACAGCAAAGCCTCGGCCATGCTCACCAGCACGGGCAGCCTCAATGGCAGCATTAAGTGCAAGTAAATTTGTTTGCTCCGCTATTGATGTAATAACATTTAATATTTGCGACACATTTTTTGTATCGTCTGCTAATTTATTTATAGTTGTAGCAGCGTGATTAATCTCATCACTTAACGTACGAGAAGCGGTTACTGATGTTTGTACTTGAGTTCTACTTTGCTCAACTTCTTTCTCAGCCGTTTGCGCTGCATGAGAAGCACTTGCAGCTGATTGAGAGATATCTCCTACACTCTGTTTCATCTCTTCCATTGATTGCTTTACAATCTCAGCATCAGTGGTTTATTTAGTCGTTGCACGCTCCGCTTGTTCCATCCCCTGCACTAAGCGAGTAGAGTTTTCCATTAACGGTTCGCAAACCGCGATAATTTCTAACACCGTTTTTTTCAATATGCCAATAAAAGAGTTGAAGTTTATAGATACTTGACCTATTTCATCTTCAGAGTTAACTGTCAATTTAGTGCTTAGCGAGCCTTTACCGCTTGCTAATAAGCTTAAATTATTTGCCGCATCACTTGCCGAAGAAGCAATTCGCTTAGCTATCCAAATAGCCATAAAGAGCAATAAAATAAGCGATACAATAGAAACAACTAACATTAACGTAAGGGCGTAATCAGAGCGGTCCTTTGTGCTTGCAACAAGTTCAAAAAAACGATCGTCAGCTTTGACTTGTGCTGCCTTAAACTTTTCTAGGACATCGTTATAAAGCGCTGTTTTCCTCTGTGCTTGTTGTTGAATTTTACTAAAATCTGCTGTTCCATTTACCATGCCATTTGCGATAGTCGCTGATATTTTTTCGTAATTTGCGAGCTGCTCTTTAGTGTCACTGTGAATGTAAGAGGCATTTATTTTTTCTATCGCAATAATATTCAATTCAAGTTGCTTGTATGTGTCAGATGCTTTCTCGACTAAATCTTGCTCACCAAATGTTACGGCTTGGGTGTAAAGTTCGTCCAGCTTCTCTAAAATACCAACATTAGCTGATGTTAACTTAACAACTTTGTAGGATGATTTTTCCATTTCATCAAGTGCAATTCTATTATCATTCATAGCAAAATAGTTGATCAGAACAATCACTAAAAATGCAACGACAGCAATACTCGTAATCGCATGTATTTTTTTACTTATGCTGAGATTTTGAAAAGAGAAGCCTGAAGCCATTGTGAATAGCTTATTTTATTGTCTAAATCTATTATCGGCTTATTACTCATAAGTGTTAACTAAATTTGTAATATTTCTAGTTTTTTTTACAAATAATTCAAAATTCTACATAACTAATTGCCCTTTAAAAAAGAAAGTACAAATAACATTCAATTTAAATTGCAGGCACAAAAAAACCAGTAACATTTCTGTTACTGGTTTCTAAATTTGGTGCGGATGGGGGGACTTGAACCCCCACGCCCGAAAGCACCACCCCCTCAAGGTGGCGTGTCTACCAATTCCACCACATCCGCATTTTTAAGCTCTCGCTTATTTGTTAAACATATGATTTATTTGAGGAGTATAAATCGTTTAACGATAACATTACGCTAAATTAGTTCGGTACGTCAGAGCTTTGCTCTTTAGTAGATGTTACCGGAACATCTTCTTCAACAGGAACTACAGTTTCCACTGCAGGAGCTGCTTCTAGGTTTTCCCACTCGTCAGTCTTTTTAATTTGACCTGCAGTTAGGTTACCTAGCACAATGCTTAAAACAAAAAATACTGTTGCTAAGCTTGTGGTTGTTTTTGTCATAAAGTTACCAGCACCTGACGAACCAAAAACCGTGCCTGATGCACCAGCACCAAATGAAGAACCCATATCTGCACCTTTACCTTGTTGAATTAAAACCATTCCAACTAGAGCTAAAGCCACAACTAAATAAACTACTAATAAAATTTCGTACATCTTATACAGTCCCTTTTGCACTGTTACAGATTGCAGAAAAAGATTCTGCTTTTAGACTTGCGCCGCCAATTAAGCCGCCATCTATATCTGTTTGTGCAAATAATAATTCGCTATTTTTTTCATTAACGCTACCACCATATAAGATGGAAAGCCCTTGTGCTAAAGTGCTGTCAAGTGCAGCAATTTTATCACGGATAAATTTATGAACAGTTTGTGCCTGCTCTGGCGATGCAGTCTTACCTGTGCCTATGGCCCAAACGGGCTCGTATGCTATCACAGAATCTTTCAGTGCTGCTACACCTAATTTTTCAATTACTGCATCAATTTGTGCAGCAACTACTTGTTCGGTTTGACCGTTTTCTTGCTCACTTTCACTTTCGCCAACACATAAAATTGGTGTTAACCCAACTTCTTGTGCTCTAGCAAACTTTTCAGCGACAGTTTCATTACTTTCGTTATAAATACTGCGGCGTTCAGAGTGACCAACGAGTACGTAAGTTGCACCTAAATCTTTTAGAAGCTGTCCGTCTACTTCACCGGTAAACGCACCAGGTGTATTTTCAGAAACAGTTTGAGCGCCTGTAGAAACACCACTAGCTATCATCGCTGGTACAAGTGGGAATGGAGGAAATAAAACAATGTCCATCTCTTGTGATTTTACATCGTTAATAGCATCAGACATTTGTTTAACTAGCTCTAACGAACCATTCATTTTCCAGTTGCCTGCGACCATCGCCTTGCGTATTGCCATTTTCCACTCCACATTAGAAAGCGGGCGAGATATTAACTTTTCTCGCCCAAAGTTACAAGAGGTTATTGTTATTAATCAGTCTGTTTGCTCATAGATTCTACAACAGCTGCAATTTTTTGAGCGCTGTCTATTACAATTTTTTCTTGCTCGGCTTCAACCATAACACGAACCACAGGTTCAGTACCTGATTTGCGCAGTAAAACTCGGCCTTTGTCGCCTAAAGCAAGCTCAACTTCTGCTACAGCTGAAAGTACCTCTGGCGCTTTTGTCGGATCTGTTCCAGCGGTATAGCGCACGTTAATCATTTTCATTGGATATTTAGTAAAACCAGCACCCAAATCTTGTAGTGTACGGTTTTGTGCAACCATAGCTGCAAGTACTTGCAAACTTGATATAATGCCATCACCCGTGCTAATTAAATCTAAATTTAATACATGGCCTGAGCTTTCACCGCCAATTTTCCAGCCTTTTTGCTGTAGTAATTCCATTACATAGCGGTCACCCACTTTACTGCGAGCAAACTCGATACCTTTCGCTTTTAAAGCATTTTCAAGACCCATGTTAGACATTACAGTGCCAACTACACCTCCACCCAATATATCATCTTCGGCAGCTTGGCAAGCAATAATATAAACTAAATCGTCACCATCAAATACACGACCATTATGATCAACCATCATTACACGATCGCCATCCCCATCGTATGCAATACCTACGTCAGCTTTAAATTCAAGCACTTTGCGTTTAAGGGTATCTACATGAGTAGCGCCACATTCATGATTTATATTAACGCCATTAGGCTCGCATGCATGTGTTATAACTTCAGCGCCAAGTTCGCGCATGACAGAAGGAGCTATATGGTATGTAGCGCCATTTGCGCAATCGACAACAATTTTAAGCCCTTCTAAAGATAACCCTTGGGGGAACTGGCTCTTACAAAACTCTATATAACGGCCGTCTGCACTAACTAAACGCGAAGCTTTGCCTAATTTATCTGAAGCAACACATGTCATTTGCTCATCAAGCATCGCTTCAATTTGAAGCTCTACTGCATCATCAAGCTTTAAGCCTTGACCATTGAAAAACTTAATACCGTTATCGTAATACGGATTATGTGAGGCACTAATTACAATACCTGCCTCAGCACGAAATGTTTGCGCTAAATACGCAACTGCAGGTGTCGGCATTGGACCCAGTAATACAACATCAATACCAGCGGCAATTAAACCAGCCTCAAGTGCGGTTTCAAGCATATAGCCCGAAATACGCGTATCTTTACCTATAATGACTTTTTTAGTACCACTTTGAGATAATACGCGCCCTGCAGCCCAACCCAACTTCATTGCAAACTCAGGGTTAATAGGTGGCGTTCCTACTAGACCACGTACGCCATCAGTACCAAAATATTTTCTTTCTTTCATTATGCAATTCCTTTCTCGCAGGCTTGATATACACCAAGTACGTCTGCGGTTTCTTTAACGTCATGTACACGAATAATTCTTGCGCCATTTTGCGCCGCGATTAACGCACCCGCTAAGCTGCCCGCTAATCGCTCATTTGTTTCTCTATTTAATAGATTACCTATCATCGACTTACGAGATAATCCGGCCAATAATGGCAAACCTAATTTATTAAAATCATCAAACTTAGCCAATATTTGATAGTTATGGCTAAGTGTTTTTCCAAATCCAAAACCAGGGTCTAGAATAAGTCGCTCAAACTTAATCCCTGCTGTTTCACATGCTTTAATACGTTCACTAAAAAACATATTTATATCTGCAAACAGATTGTCGTAATGAGGTGCGCACTGCATGCTGCGGGGTTGCCCTTGCATATGCATTAAACAAATTGCTACATCTTCATACTGCGCAACCGTTTCTAAGGCGTTTATTTCTTGTAGAGCTCTTACATCATTGACTATATCTGCCCCAGCGAGTATTGCTTGCTCCATAACTTGCGCTTTACTAGTATCAATTGAAATAACGCAATCACTGTACTCACGTATCGCTTTAATAGCAGGAATTACTCGGGCAAGTTCATCTTTTAAACTCACATCTGGCGCGCCGGGGCGGGTAGATTCTCCCCCTATATCTAAAATTTGCGCACCGTCATCTAATAATTGCATTGCGCGCTTTAGCGCTATTTTAGGGTCTAAAAACTGCCCGCCGTCAGAAAATGAGTCTGGCGTTACATTCAATATTCCCATAATAACAGGCTTTTCAATATTGAGCGTACGTCCTCTGGGAAGCTTTAATATATTAGTCATTGCCAACCTTTATTCTTTTTCTAAATAGCTGATACAAAAAAGCCCCGAAATTCGGGGCTTTCATTACTATTTTAACGATTATTCAGCTTTATCATCAAGGTTTGTTTCATCTTTTTTCGATGAATCATCCGCTTTTTGACTTTCATCAAGCACTGGCTCTTGCTCTTTTACCGGCTTAGCTTCATGGCGGTCATGAGCATCGCGCGGCTCACGCACTGGTTGGCGTGCCATTAAATCATCAATTTGCTTAGCATCAATAGTTTCGTATTTCATTAATGCATCTTTCATTGAGTGAAGAATATCAATGTTTTCTTTTAATATTTCTTCTGCTCTTTGATAGTTACGATCTGAAAATAAACGTACTTCTGCATCAATTATTTTAGCTGTATCGTCTGACATGCTAGATGAACGGCTACCACCGCCACCCATATACATTTCGTTCTGATCTTCAGCGTAAAGTAACGGACCTAGTTTTTCACTTAAACCCCAATGCGTAACCATTTTACGCGCTATATCTGTAGCTCGTTCAATGTCATTACTTGCACCCGTTGTTACTTTATCTGCACCGTAAATAAGCGCTTCAGCAATACGGCCACCATAAAGGCTAGAAATCATTGATTCTAAAAGCTCTTTTGAATGGCTAACACGATCTTGTTCTGGTAAGTACATTGTTACACCCAGCGCACGGCCACGTGGAATAATAGATACTTTATAAACTGGATCATGCTCTGGCACCATACGACCAACAATTGCATGGCCTGCTTCGTGGTACGCAGTCATTGCTTTTTCTTGCTCGCTCATCACCATGGTCTTGCGCTCTGCGCCCATCATGATCTTGTCTTTAGCAGCGTCAAATTCAGCCATACTTACAACACGTTTATTACCACGTGCAGCATAAAGCGCAGCTTCGTTTACTAAGTTTGCTAAATCAGCACCTGAGAAACCAGGAGTACCACGTGCTATAAGAGCCGCTTCTACGTTATCGCCTAATGGCACTTTACGCATGTGTACTTTAAGTATTTGCTCACGACCACGAATATCAGGTAAACCTACTTCAACTTGACGGTCAAAACGACCTGGACGAAGTAATGCAGGGTCTAATACATCTGGTCGGTTAGTTGCTGCAATAACGATTATACCTTCGTTACCACCAAAGCCATCCATCTCTACTAGCATTTGGTTAAGTGTTTGCTCACGCTCGTCGTTACCGCCGCCCATACCAGCACCACGTTTACGACCAACAGCATCAATCTCATCTATAAAGATAATACAAGGCGCCGCTTTTTTAGCTTGTTCAAACATATCACGTACACGTGATGCACCAACACCCACAAACATTTCAACAAAATCTGAACCCGAAATTGTAAAAAACGGTACTTTTGCTTCACCAGCAACTGCCTTTGCAAGTAGCGTTTTACCAGTACCTGGAGGACCAACCATAAGTACGCCTTTTGGAATACTACCGCCAAGCTTTTGAAATTTTGATGGGTCACGTAAAAAGTCGACCAATTCAGTAACGTCTTCTTTCGCTTCATCACAACCTGCCACATCGGCAAACGTTGTTTTAATTTGGTCTTCGCTCATTAACCGAGCTTTACTCTTACCAAATGACATAGCGCCTTTACCGCCGCCGCCTTGCATTTGACGCATGAAGAATATCCACACACCTATAAGGAGTATCATTGGGAACCAAGAAATAAATATACTTGCTAAAAATGATTGTTCTTCAGGTTGTACACCCTTCACATTTACATCATTTTTAAGTAAGTCATTAATTAAATCTTCATCGTACATTGGCATCGTTGTTTGAAAACGCTCACCACTGCTCTTAGTACCAGTAATATTACCTGTACCACGGTCAATAATAACTTCTTGTAAAGAGCCACTACGGACATCTTTAACAAATTGAGTGTAACTAGTTTGACGATCAACTTGCTCGCCGCCATTAAAGCTCTGAAAGACTGACATCAGCACAACTGCAATCACCAGCCATAGTATTAAATTTTTCGCCATATCGCTCAAGGGGTTAACCTCTTGTATCCAATTAATTTAAGTTCAACTAAACGCCAAGCAACTGTACTACAGTTTGTATCCAGTCGCTACTATATATACTTCCCGAGAACGGGCACGTGAGGCATCAGGTTTGCGTATTTTCACTGCTTTGAAACTATTACGTACATCTTGCAAGTATTGATCAAAGCCTTCGCCTTGGAAAACTTTAACAATAAATGCGCCATTTTTCTTTAGTACTTGGCTACACATATCTAGCGCAAGTTCTACCAAATACATGCTACCTGCTTGATCTACTGAGTTATTGCCACTCATATTTGGTGCCATGTCAGAGAGTACCACATCAACATTTTTACCATCAATACGTTTTAACAACGCATTTAGTACAGCCTCCTCACGAAAGTCACCTTGTAAGAAGTCAACGCCCGCAAGTGAATCCATTGGTAATATATCACACGCAATTACTTGACCTTTGTCGCCTACTTTTTCAGCCAAGTATTGAGACCAACTTCCTGGCGCTGCCCCTAAATCAACAACGGTCATGCCAGGGCGAAGTATCTTATCTCTATTTTGTACTTCATCTAATTTAAAAACCGCTCGGGAACGCCAGCCTTTTTTTTGCGCTTCTTGAACATATTTATCATCAAAATGTTCTTTCAGCCATCGCTGTGAACTGGCTGACTGTTTTTTATTTGTCATAAATTAACACGCAACTAATTAGTAATATTCTTTAGATGGCGTTAGAATACCCTTAATTCAAGCCATATTCAGCAAAATTTGTATAAACATGACATTATCAAACAAACAAAAGCAATTTTTAAAAGGTCAGGCACATAGCCTTAAGCCTGTAGTTTTACTAGGTTCTAACGGTTTAACCGAAGGCGTAGTAGTCGAAATTCAAAGTGCATTAGAAATTCACGAATTAATCAAAGTTAAAGTTCCAACTGATGATCGTGAAACAAAAGCACTTATTTTTGAAGCAATCGTACGTGAAACTGGTGCGACTAAGCTACAAACGATAGGTCACACTATTGTGCTTTATCGTCAAAGTGTTGAGAAAAAAATACATTTACCACGTAACTAATTAATCCTATTTAAAGGATTTAGTACGTTTAAATTAAAAAACCAGCTTAATGCTGGTTTTTTGTTATATAACACTTTTTAATTTAAAAGCTCATTGTATGGTGCGTTACATCATAATCAGTGCCATTACTTCTGGGCTTATTATGCAATATAAAATACTGAGTAAATTGTGTCTCACTCATAGCTGGCACTTTTTCATTGGAGAGTAGTTCAGCCAGTTGCGGCGTCGTATTACTGTGCCCAATAACAACAACTACACCCTTTAGTTTGAGTAACTCATTTTTTAAATCACCTAGCTCACCTGCGTTATACACATTTAATTTGGTATTAAAATGTGCCTGCAAAGGTGCGGCTGTCTGCAACGTGCGTTTATAGTTGCTGCTAAAAAGATGTATATTTTGATGTTCTTTAAACAAAGTAACTAAATTATTTGCACGTGCCTTCCCCTCTTCTGAGAGCGCTGGGTTTTTCCCCGTTAACTTTTCGCTATGACGAAACAAATATACCTCGTCAGGTGCGGCAAATGCCAAACTACAATTAAATGACAAGGCTAAAAAAGTGATTGCTAATATTATTTTATTCATATTTTTTTACCTCGTTTGTATTCTAATAGCCTGTCGATAAATTCAGTTGTTAATTCATTAATTACGCCGGTTTCAGCATTAACGATTAAACTAAAACCAACATTTAAGTGGGGAAACACAACCACATCGCTTCTATATCCTTGCACCCAGC
This sequence comes from Pseudoalteromonas sp. Z9A6, assembly GCF_011378805.1. Taxonomy (NCBI): domain Bacteria; kingdom Pseudomonadati; phylum Pseudomonadota; class Gammaproteobacteria; order Alteromonadales; family Pseudoalteromonadaceae; genus Pseudoalteromonas; species Pseudoalteromonas sp. Z9A6. Next base: position 29,210 of record NZ_WTKZ01000028.1, on the reverse strand, counting down.
CACTATGATAGTAAAGCGTTTCATCAGCATAATTATAAACCCGCCAACCTAGTCCGTAATAAGCCTCATTAAGGTGTTTTTTCCACACCCTGCGATGCATTTCTTTTTTTGTATGTGTATAAGGACGCGTTTGCTTTGCTAGAGTATCCAATGACAAAACATCTGGGTATTGCCCTAGCTGGGCTTTTAACCAAATAGCCATGTCATTTGCGCTTGCGTTTACACCCGCTGCAGGTCCCACTTTATAATAATTTTTTTTAAGCTTAGCGCTATACCAACGTTTTGTACCGCGCACGTGTGGTAATGCGTAATTTTCATCCTGAACCATAGATTCAAAACCTAAGCTGGCATCACTCATTTTTAAAGGCGCAAAAATAGTTTCCCGTAACCATTGCGCGTAACTTTTACCACTGCTTTGTAATATCACATTACCTATAAGGCTAAACATAACATTTTGATAACCGTAACATTCGCCTGGTTTGCAAATAGGTTTAACACTAAGTAATTTTTCAACAATACTGGAGTAATCCATACGAGATTCAATTAAATTATCGTATGCATTAGGAACTAACCCGCTTGAATGACTTAAAAGATGAAACACCTTTAAATCATTTTCATATACAGTTCCTTTAAAATCAGGTATGTAATCACTAACAGGCTTATCTAACTCCAGTAGGCCGTTAGCAGCCAATTTAGCTGATAACGAGCCTGCAAATGTCTTAGAAACAGACGCAAGTCTAAAGCGGGTATGCTTATTAACTTTTTGTCCATTTCGTGTTTTAGTTACGCCCATAGTGTGGATGTAGTCTGAGTTGTTTATACTTACAATCGAAAGCGCTGCACCAGGTATACCTTTACTTTTTAATTTTTTTTGTGCGTAACGGCCGTATTTTTTTACAAATGCATCCCAATCAGGATCCGCTTTTGCCGCAAAACCCACAGAGCTAAACAACAAACACAAAGCAGGTAGGCTATACAATAAAGAGTTGAGATACTTCATTTTTATAAATTTTATCTTTTTAACCACATCTGCGCAGATAATATCATGAAGTTTTGTTTGGACTAACGTACAATACGACGATTATTTGGTTTTTAGCGGGTGTTTAGTACTTATGCGTTTTTTAGTTGTGTCACTTTTTATATTATTATCAACTGGTTGTGCTATTACAAAGCAGCCAGCCGAGCCATTGGCTATGCCGTTAAAGCCAACATTAAAAAGTCAGACCTATCAGCTTGAGTACACTACAGAGCACTCATCTCCAAAAGTTAAATCGGTTCAACTTCCTGCACATAAAGTAGTTAGAAACCAGACAGTAAAAATCATTACCGATAAAGCGAGCGTGACCGATAAACTTCTATCGCAAATTAGCCAAGCACTGAATGATAAACAACTAAAAGTGACAACTAAAAATAACAGCGACTATACACTGACAATTCAGCAACTCGATTTAACTTTTACAGACGATACCAAGTACGCAATAAAGCAACCAGAGAATCCTTTTACTTTATATTCAAATGTTGCACAACAATATCCAACCCATCAGTGCGCAGCTATGTTCGCACAAGTTAGTATGCGTCTTACGCACAAGTCATCGGGTGATGTTGTTTGGTTTGCTAAATCATCTATCGACAGTGCTAGTTTTCATCGCGAGCCGCTAATTTACAATTTTACCGAAGAGCAAAAAATAACTAATGAGCTTGAGGTTGTCGCTTTTGTTCATCAACAAAACACTGATGAAGCTCGCATTGAAAGACTTGGGAAAGACATTCAAATCCCTCAGTACAAAACGTTGTCAAAACTATCTAGTCTTACCAAACTTAGCGGTCCATGTAACAGAACAGAAGTAAGTGCATTAACACCTATGATGCAGTTTTACTTGAGCAGTATATTAATCGATAAAATTAAAGTTCAGTAAATTTATACTTACTACATTTTTTTACAGATTAAAGGGACGAATTAACAATATACTACGCTTAATAACAAATAATAATTAGGCCCTTAGGGATGAGAAACACTTTGCTTAACCATACTTTAGTGAGCATAACATTGCTTTTTTGCTTTATTTTTAGCACCACAAGTATGGCAAGTAACCGCTATTATGCCGATAACACGTTAGAGCCAACCCAAGGCTTTGCGTGGGATTGGAGTGCTGGTGCGGGCTTTTATATTGAAGATTCCTACCTAATCGGTATCGAATCTTACGATAAAGGCGTTGAGCTTGATTTAAGTCTTGCTGTTTCTTACGATAAATTTTATCTTGATTTTGATCACAATCAACTCAGCGGTGGTCTTGTAATTGGTTACAGTCTTATAGATAAATTTGATTGGGGCTTAGATATACTTGGCACAAATACTCAAGCCGGGTTTGACGAAAAAGGCCTCGGGTTTTATAACCACGGTGTTATAAAAGAGCTTCAAGGTATTAAGAAACGTAATTACGATTTTGATGTTGGTCTTAGGCTCACCCGCCGATTTGAAAACTCACAATTCTCCTTTGAATACCTTCATGACGTATCTGGTGCTCATAATGGCTGGGTTATAAATAGCTTTTTTAGCCACATTTTGCCATGGCGAAACTGGGAGTTTAGATCTGGTGTTGGTTTAAGCGCCTACTCTGCCGATTTTACCAATTATTACTTTGGCATTGATAACGATGAAGCCACCAGCCTTCGCCCGATTTATAGCAGCAATGCCAGTACGAGTATTATCTTTGAGTTCCATGCTGAATATCCAATAAGCCAAGATTGGGTGTTTTTATCCGGTTGGCTCACTACATGGTTTTCAAAAGAAATTGACGACAGCCCCATTATTTCCCAAGGATATCAGCATAAAGCCAAGGTAGGCCTACGTTATGTATTTTAGATGGATTTGGGTATTACTGATCTTTCCCAGTACCTTTACTGTTAAAGCGCAGGAGCCCCCTGAAGCACTCATAGCACTACCCGACACTTGTGTTGCACTGCGCGAAGGGCGTAATTGCTATGCCGATGTCACACTTACGTGGGAGCAACCTATCATTGGTAATTACTGCCTACGCGATGCAACTTCAAAGTACATTATGCAATGTTGGCTAAAGCAACAAAGTGGTACTTTTAATTATGCTTTTGACTCACAGCAAAGTATTTCATTTGAACTATTTGATAGCAATACATCCAAAGTCATCAGTACAGCAGAAGTAAAACTACAATGGGTTTATCAAAACAGACAAAAAAAACGCCGCTGGCGACTATTTTAATACCAATCGCATTAGGGATATTTTATGGATAACTACGGGACTATTTTACTTGTTGAAGACGATGCATCACTAGCGCAATGGGTTGCTGAATATTTAACAGAGCAAGGCTATACAACGCATGTTTGTCATCGTGGTGACGAAGTTGTTAGCCAGGTCAAAACGTTAAATCCAAATATTGTACTCCTTGATATTATGCTCCCGGGGCAAGATGGTATCAGCGTATGTAGAGAGCTTCGTAGCTTTTATAATTCGCCTATTATAATGCTCACCGCACGCGATGAAGAGATGGATGAAGTTATTGGTTTAGAAGTTGGCGCAAGCGACTACATAATGAAACCGGTGCGTCCACGTGCATTGCTAGCGCGAATAAAAGCAGCACTGCGTCAAAACAATGAGCCAAATAAGCCACAGGTTAGCCAAAGCGTTATTCAAGTTGGTACGCTTAGTATTAATACCGAATCAAGAAATGTGACCCTTAACGAGCAAGATGTAAACATATCAAGCGCCGAATATCTATTATTGCACTACCTTGCAAGTAATGCAGGTCAAGTTGTCTCACGCGATGCCGTATTTAAAGCGACGAAAGGTAGAGAGTACGACGGGCTTGATAGAAGTGTTGATGTACTTATTTCTGCACTTCGTAAAAAATTTAATGATGACCCACAAAACCCTGAAAAAATTAAAACCATTTGGGGCCGTGGCTATTTACTTGTTTCTACCGCGTGGTAACAGAGCGATGAATAAATGAAAAAGTTTTATATATCGCTTCTAGGCAGTGCACTTTTATCTATTGTGGTATTGGGCTGGCTTATTGATGCTTTTAGTCAACAAGCGCATACCCCACAAGATGAATTTAGTCAGCAAAGTAAAATGATCATGGGTTTCAATAAGCAGTTAGCTAACATACCCACATCTGAGCGCAGCGATTATGTAAAACAACTGGCGCTAGAGTTTGATGTTTTAATTGATTACAAGCCTAATGAATCACTTGCTTTACCGCCTTCTTTATTATTACAAATGCATACGCCGGGTGGGCTGATTTTAGAAGATCAGCAAGGCTTTTATATGCTTTATAGCAGCGCTGTTTTAAATCCTTTTCACTTATCAATGCGTTTAGATAAAATTTTTGATAGCGAGCAACATAACGATATTATATTAACCTTACTCTTTTACGCAGGCTTATGTGTATTTATGGGGTTTATTATTGCGCCCTTAGCTAAACGATTAACCGTGTTAAATAAAGCCGCTAAAAAGTTTGCCTCAGGTAATGTTCAAGCCCGAATAAAAGTATCGCATTTTACTTACATAAAAGACGTAGAGCTTACTTTTAATCGCATGGCCAGCCAAATAGAGAAGCTTGTCGCCGAAAACAAGCTAATGGCCTCAAGCTTGTCTCATGATATACGCACCCCTATCGCGTGCCTGCGATTTGGTTTAGATGCGGCATTAGATAGCCATGATGAGCAAAAAATAAAACAGTATTTAACCCGTATGGAAAACGATTTAGATCATATGGAATCGATGCTTAGTAGCTATTTAGCATTTGCTACTTTAGAGCAAAACGCTAATAAACTGACCTATTCATCAACCAATATTAAATCCTACCTTGAAGATATTTTAGTTCAACTTGCACCAAAACTTGAAATGCAAATGCTCAACGTACAACTCAATAGTACTGATAAAATAATAAATGCAGATCTTCACTGGTTGGCTCGTGCAATTACTAACTTATTAACAAACGCATGTGATTTTGCAAACCAACATATTTACCTCAGTGCAAGGTTACACGAGCAACAGCTTATAATAACGGTAGAAGATGACGGCCCAGGTATCGCACAAGAAAACTTTAGTAACGTATTTAGCCCATTTTTTAGAGAGGAAGATCACCGTAACAGAGCCGATAAAAGTTATGGCCTTGGCTTAGCCATTGTTACCAAAGTAGCTGATTGGCATCATGGCAGCGTTAAAGTAACTAAAAGCACCCAGCTAGGTGGTGCGTGCTTTACTCTAACTATTGCACAGCACCATAATCCGTAAAGCAATAGTTACAGACTGTAATTAACAATTATTAAACAAAATCAACTCGTTATTTTAAACGACTTAATAACAACAATTAAAATCGATGGTTATAACATACACTTTACTTATTAATTTGTGCTAGATCAGCAAATAAGCACTTTTTATTTTTTTACATTTCCAGTAGATTGTCACCGCCGTCACACAATAGAGAAGTACAATAATATGAGCGCAGTTAGAGGCGAGTTTAGCTCTCGCTTTGGTTTTATTATGGCCGCAGCGGGTTCTGCCGTTGGTTTGGGCAATATTTGGGGATTCCCTACACAAACAGCCAGTAATGGCGGTGCTGCATTTTTAGTCGCATATTTAGTGCTTGCGTTCTTTTTAGCCTACCCCGCTTTAATGGCTGAACTTATGATTGGACGTCATGGCCAAGCAAACGCAGTGTCATCTCTTCAAAAAATATCTAATAAGCCATGGCAAAAACACTTTGCCTTTGCTGTTGGTTTTGGCGGTATTTTATGCGCTGGCTTTATACTAAGCTTTTACGCCATTGTTGCCGGTTGGATGCTCAGCGCCACAGCTGAACCAATAGCCACTTTAGTTGGTGCCAACACAGCATCTACATGGTTAAGCGAGCAATCACTTACTCGAAATATTATATTCACCATGATCTTTATCGTACTAACAGTCGCTATTATAAGTAGAGGCGTTGAAAACGGTATTGAGAAGTGGTCTAAGCGTTTAATGCCTGCACTTTTAGGCATTTTATTTGCACTTATTGCTTATGTAATGACGCAAGATGGTGCTATGGAAGGCTTAAAAGCCTACTTAGTCCCTGACTTTTCATCTATTTTTGACGCAAAACTATTAGTAAGTGCATTAGGGCAAGCTTTCTTCTCATTATCGCTTGGCACTAGCGTAATGATTATTTACGGCTCGTACATTAGTAAAAAAGAAAACCTCGTTTCTTTAGGTGCCTATGTAACCCTTATTGATGTATTTATAGCCTTTGTTGCAGGTTTACTGATTATTCCAGCTATGTATGTAGCACAAGCTCAAGGCGTTGAAATATTCTCGGCCACAACGGGTAAGCTACTCTCTGAAGATACATTAGTATTTCAGGTACTCCCCGCTTTATTTGATGGAATGGGCGAAGTTGGCTTATTTGTGGGTTTTTCATTTTTTGCGTTAATGAGTATTGCCGCTTTAACATCATCTATTTCAATGTTAGAGGCGCCAGTATCATACACCGTAGAGCGCTTTGGGATGAAACGCGTTCAAGCAACGTGGTTAATTGGGGCGCTAATCGCTATCGTCAGTATTACAATTGTGTGTAACCTTAGCAGCTTATTTGGCTTAGTAATCACTCTCACTACAAAAGTAGCTCAGCCTTTACTTGGTCTTATGTGTTGTATATTTGTAGGCTGGATTTGGTATAGAGGCTCATTACTAAAAGCAATTCAAGAGGGTAACCCTGAAGTTCACAATACATTGTTTTGGAAAATATGGCCTTGGTATACTAAGTTTGTATGTCCACTTGCTATTGGCATGGTGTTTTTACATTCACTATTGAGCTAAATGATACCTTAGCCTTAAAATAGTTTTAAATAAAATAGCCCACATTAGTGGGCTTTTTTATAGCTGCTTAAATTGGATTTATTGAGTGAGTTTTAAAATCATATCTTGATGAGGTATGCCGTCTTCTAGATATTCACTTTTGTAATCTTCAAAGCCAAAGGAGCGGTAAAAATCAAGTAAGTAGGTTTGTGCACCAATATAAATATCTCGTTCCGGCCACCGCTCTTTACAGCACTCTATAGCTCTACTTACAAGTAAAGTGGCGTCGCCTTTGCCACGCGCGCTTTTACTTACCAGCACGCGCCCTATTGCGCTATATTGCTCATTTTTTTCATAACATCGCGCATAAGTGTGTAGCTGCCCACTGTCTAATGTATATAGATGCTGTGTATTTAAAGCTATATCTACATCATCAAGTTCAGGATAAGGACACGCCTGCTCTACAACAAATACGTCCACACGTCCTCGCATAATAGTAAAAAGAGTATGCGCATCTAAAGCATTAAACTGCTCACATTTAAATTGCATTTTAAATCCTATAAACAATAAACCCAGCCTAGGCCGGGTTTAATAATATTATTCACTTGTTAATTTATATTAAGCAAATAAACGCTCTAGTTGGTCGCACAACTGCGATACATTCACATGGTCATGCTCTATGGTTAAATCTACATAACCATCGCCTCTAAAAGCTCTGTCTAGTTCTATGAGCACATGTGTTTTATGTGCCTCTGGAACAAATGACAACTCAATCTCTTGAATGCCAAATAAACTACGGCTATTTGGTTTATATTCAAGCTCCTGATAACAGCCCGATAACGATTGAAATGTAGAAGCGCGCAAATGACCTTTTTCTACATCAGCTTTCATTAAGCTAAAGCCTAATTTTTCCATCGCCTGCATGCACGTTTTAACAGCTTCATTAGGGTAAATATGTAAATGGTCTTTATCGCTCGGATCAAGTGCTAAATCAATATCCAAGCCTGTTTCAAGCCACACATGAGATTGATTGTAACCTGCATTAATTTCTGTAATAGGAGTTTCAGAATGAAGGCGTGCTTCAAAAGGGATACTTTTAACTTCGCCCGGCTCAATTGTACCTATATCTGTAATTCGCCATTGGTCAATCACATGATTGGTAAAATAATCGCCATCATCACCTGCCACTTTAACACGGGTCATAAGTAATAAATCTAAGCCTGCAATATCTTGGCTAACATCACCTGCGGTAATGACTATTTGTGCGTTAAAAAGCTGACCAGGTTGTAGGTGTTCAGTCTCTAAAACAGTATCTACTTTTGCAGCACCAATACCTACCGACGCTAAAATCTTTTTAAACATATATTTCTCCTTAAGCTGAGCGGCTCTATTATTTGCTCTCGCTTAAACTTCTTCGTTATCGCATCTTAACCATATTTAAAAGCCAATGTCAGTGAAAAAATGTTATTTACATACTATTTACGATTAAATGTATGTTTGATGCGCATTTTTTATACACAGTTAGCCATATATCTGATTAGACACGTTCATTTTTAGGTCTATTTTTATTTTCAATGGTATAAATTTTTCGTTACACTGCAACCCCAAATGAAGTGATATTAAGAATTATGGAACTAATCTATTTTGCTGCCGCGTTTGTGTGTGGTTTTGCTGTTTATCAGTTAAAGCTGCCTCCTCTTATTGGATTTTTATTAGCAGGTTTTGCTTTAAATTTATCGGGTTATAAAAGTACAGAGTTGCTCGATACAATAGCAGCACTTGGCGTAACCCTTCTTCTTTTTAGTATTGGTTTAAAGCTAAAGGTAAACAGTTTAATTAAACCCCAAGTGTGGGCGCCTGCAACATTGCATATTATTTTTAGCAGTGCGCTTTTTAGTGGCTTTATGTTATTGCTTGGTATTTTCGCCATTCCACTGTTTATTGATTTAAGTTGGCAAAGTGCTTTACTGGTTGGGTTTGCGCTTAGTTTTTCAAGTACTGTATTTGCAGTAAAAGTGCTTGAAGAACGCGGAGAAATGGCAAGCCTTCACGGTAAAATAGCCATTGGTATACTAGTCATGCAAGATATCTTTGCAGTTATCTTTTTAGCGATTAGTACAGGTAAAATTCCAAATGTGTGGGCAATTGCATTAATAATTGCTCTGCCTTTATTACGACCTGTCATGTATGGCGTATTAAATCGCTCTAAACATGGTGAACTATTACCATTATTTGGTTTTTTCTTTGCTTTAGTTGCTGGTTATCATGCATTTGAATTTGCAGGCCTAAAAGGCGATTTAGGTGCACTAATAATAGGAATGATGTTTGCCCCTCACAAAAAGGCAGGCGAGCTATCAAAATCCCTGCTTAATTTAAAAGACATATTATTAGTCGGTTTTTTCTTAAGTATTGGCTTGAGCGCAGAGCTAACCACTAGCTCATTAATCGTTGCCATTATACTTGTTTTAGTTTTACCGATTAAAATAGCGCTTTATTATGTGTTCACGAATATATTCAAACTACGCGCGCGTACATCATTACTTACCGCCTTTAGTTTATCTAACTACAGTGAATTTGGGTTAATTGTATGTGCAGTAGCAGCTAGCACAGGCATGATCACTTCGGAGTGGCTCGCTGTAATGGCAATTGCTGTTTCCATTACCTTTGTAATTGCCTCGCCGTTAAATAAGCGCTCAAACGAGTTATACGTAAAAATAGAGCACTGGCTATTAAAGTTTGAAAGCAAAACTCGTTTAGCTGAAGAGCTACCCGTTAACCTAAACGATACTAAAATAGTCATTTTTGGTATGGGACGTATTGGTACTGGTGCGTATGAGACTATTAACGCGACTCACCCAAATGTTGTTGCAGGCATAGATATAAAACCTGAGGTGGTAGATAAGCACGTTAACAGAGGCCGCAACGTCTTAATTGCTGATGCAACAGATCCTGACTTTTGGCAACGAGTAAATCATTCGCAAGTAGAAATGGTCATGCTTGCGATGCCAAAGCATATGCAAAATATTTTTGCGTTAGAGCAGCTACAAGCCTCTGGTTATAAAGGCCAAGTAACAGCTATTGCAAACTATCCTGATCAACAAAAAGAGCTAGAAGAAATGGGTGTTCATTCTACTTATAACTTTTACTTAGAAGCAGGTAGTGGTTTTGCAGAACACGTTAAACAAGAGCTATTTAACGAATAATCACTTTTTATAACGTCTATAAATAACAAAGTCTTAGAATTATTAAGGCTTTGTTATTAGTTTCTAAATAAAAAGCAATTCTATTTACATTCCTTTACAAGCCATTTCACCACAACAATGAAAAACAGGTAGACTATCCGTGTTGGTTAAATAAAAACCCATGTTCTAATAATAACTTAATTAGATCCCAGCTAATTAAAGTTCAACTAGGTTTATATTAATCAACAAAAATTATTAAATCAGAGGGCCTACTCCCTCGCAAAATAGGCTGTTTCTTGCCCGTCACAGCCTATTTTATATTTCTAAAATCCCTTACACTTACGCAGACTTTAAAACCTAAGTAACTCTTATGGATCCAAAACAATTAAAAATAGCTGTAAATACAACGATGCCTTTTGGGAAATATGCTGGGCGCCCTTTATTACTACTACCAGAACCTTATTTGGTGTGGTTCAAACAGCAGGGATTTCCTGACTCAAAACTTGGTAGCCAACTAGCGATGATGTATGAGGTTAAACTAAATGGCCTTGAGCAAATGTTAATGCCATTACTTGAAAAAAATAAAAAATAATTGAGAACTTTTTTAAATACTTGCGGTCTATTATATTGCTACTTGTTGATTTTGGTTTTTAACCGCAAAAAAAGCGCCTTAGGCGCTTTTTTTATGTCTTAAATTTGAGAGGTAAATATACAATAAATTTAGCACCACCTAAGCTTGAGCTTTCTGCTTTACACTCTCCTTGGTGCCACGACACAATTTTAGCAACTATAGCAAGCCCTAAACCAAAGCCACCAGTGTCCTTGCCTCTACTTTTATCTAATCGAGTAAAAGGCTTAAATACGTTTTCTCGCTCAACGGGGTCAATCCCTTCACCATCATCTTCAACAATCAATACGATGTGAGTTGCCTCTTGTAGCAATGAAATTTTGACTTGTTGATGAGTGTATTTGAGCGCATTGCCAATTAAATTTTGAAATACTCGCGCCATAAAGTGGCTATCACAGTAGTAATTTAAATGCTCAGGGAGGTTTATAGAGAGCGTTGTTCTAGCTTCAAAATTTAGCTTTTCAACAGTGGTTTTTACCAGCCCAGCTAAATCGCAGTTTATTGGCTGTAAACTTGGTTGTTGAGAGTCTAATCGCGCGTATTCAAGCATTTCAGAGACTAGTGACTCAAGCTCACTAATGTCTGTTTGCATGTTTGTTAGGTATTTTTCGCCTTTTTCATCAAGCATTTGCTCTTGTAACATTACAATTGCAAACTTTAAACGTGCTAATGGCGTTCTAAATTCATGTGATACCGATGAGGTAAGCTCTTGCTGCGCACTAAGTAAAAACTCAATACGTTGCTGCATTACCTTTAATGTATCTGTTATAGGTAAAAAGAAAGACTTAGAAGAGTCATTTAGTTGAAAGTCTTGCAAACCCTCTACCGCTTCACACGCTTTACGTAGCTTTGCAAAGTCACGCCAGAGTAAAAAGCTCCATAGCCCAACTGGTATACCTACAATAATAAGTAGTAATAAATACGGCCAAACTGAAGATGATTCTTGCGTTAATACACCTACCGGCCCTACCTGAAGTAATGAATCATTACCGAGATCTACATACCAAACAATGCGTTGTTGCTTATCATACAAATATAAGTAGTGATTTTGATTTAGCTGCGATTGTTGTTTTTGAGGGAGTATTAAATCACGTCGTTCAATCACTTTACTTTCAAAGTTATGCTTTAGCTTTTTAAGACCATTTGGGGTTTGCGAAAGCAACCACAGTGATTGCCCAAACTCATCGTCTAAGAAGACCTGCTGCTGCGACTCTTCATAAGGCCACAGCTGCTCAATAACACCACTTACAACAAATAATGAAACAATGATATATAAGTATAAGCTGGTAAACAGTTTTCCCATTACAGCCGATTAACCTTAAATAGTTCTAGAGATCCCACGCATCAGAAACAAATAAATAGCCTTGTCCCCATACAGTTTTTATACGATACGGCTTATCACTGTTGTCGCCTAATTTTTTACGAATTCGTGATACGCGTACATCCACAGTTCTATCAAGTCCGTCGTATTGACGGCCAATCATATGTTGGTGCACATGCTCTCTGCTTAGTACTTCACCCGCATTTGACGCTAATAGCCATAGTAGTTCAAACTCGTGCGAAGTTAATACAATCTCTGAATCACTTAGTTTTACAATACGGCTTGTTTTATCGATGACTAAATCACCAAACTGCAGTTCTTCACTAGATTTTACTGTTGGTTGCCCACGTCGAAGTAATGCATTGATCCGCGCTAGTAATACACGTGGCTCTGCTGGTTTTATTACATAATCATCAGCACCAAGTTCTAAACCAAGTACTTGGTCGAAGTCTTCACCTTTAGCAGTCAACATTAAAATTGGTAGAGTAAATTTATCTCTTACTTGGCGGCAAACGCTAAAGCCATCTTTACCTGGCAGCATAACGTCTAGAATCATTAAATCGGGTGTATTGTTTTCTAGGTAATTAAACACTTCGTCACCGCGGTCTAACACTTCGACTTCAAGGCCATTATGTTCAAGGTAATCTTTTGTTAACTGTTGTAAACCGAGATCATCTTCAACAAGTAAAATTTTTGGCATTAGTTGCTCCTAAATTAAAAAAAGCTCCACGGAGAGCGAAGCCTACGCCTATTTTTTTTAGCATGGGCGCTTTGTACTTCAACCTGTGTTTTTGCTATTAACACACCCGTATGAGGATTGATTAAGGAGTATATGGTCTCCACCTGAACACGCGCTTTATAATTAAATTGCCCAGAACGCTGCTGCTGCCAGCATTGAAGTAGTTGTTCTTGTTGATACAAACAGACATCACTATAGGTGTTTAATAGCCATTTAAACTGTAAATCAAGATCGCAAAAATCCTGCTGTTCGGAAACCACGCAGACTTTTGGAGAAACACTAAAAACAGGGGTTTGTGCCATACTAAAACCACTAAAAAAAGTGGTAATAAACACAACTAATATTGAATACTTCATATTAAAAAGTACGATCGAATCCTATAAATGCAGTCATTGAATAAGTACGTTCAAAGAGCGGACTGCCATCCATAGCCGAATAGTCGTAATATGCTACATGAAAACGAAGAGAGTCAGCCTTACTCAGTGGCCAACGGGCGTCGATTTTAGCATAAGGTTGCCAACTACTACCAACGTCTATTTTGCCAAATTGAGTTTCACCCTCATTAAGTCCATAAAAATAGCTATTTAGTTCCGCAGATTTATAGTTTATTCCAAGTGTTGGCTTTATTTTAAGCTTTCCTAGCACAGTATGATATTGCCACTGCAATGCACCGCGTACACCTCGATAAACATCGGTTATATCATGCAGAGCCTGAACTGAAAAAACATGGTCATCATTTACATAGTGATATGCAATACCCGCATCCAAGGCAATTTGCCGTTTATGCAAATTATCAATATCAACATAGCGAGAGGACGAGGCTTCATTTTGCATTACGAGCTGATTATTAAGAGCACTACTTTGCAATGCAAATACATTTTTAGGGTGCCAGTCTATAAAAAAGCGAGATTCAGAGTTGAGTTCACTAACTAGATTAAAGTGATGCTTTGGGGATTGTGAAAATGAATAGCCAAGGCGGCCATTATCAAAAAACCATTGCTCTGCATAAAATGCAATTTGTGGAATAAGCACAAGCGGAATATTATCTCCACCATGCAAAGGGTTGGTTATAACTCCAGCCCCAACACTTAAACTCAAATGCAGACGATCGGTTGTTATATCTTGCTCTGTATAATCGTCAGCATGCTTGCTTGCCTGTGTTGCTTGCACCGAAAGGCAAGCAAACAAAGTGCTAAAACATAGAGCTGTTAATAAGGAGAAGGAATACCGCATCAGCGTACATCAAAGAATTAAATTAAGTAAGTTCCCCATACTAGCAAGGTCTTTTTAAACTAGCTCTAGCTGGTTACAATTATTCACAATTTGTATACAAAAATGTTAACTTTATGCTTTTCGGACTATTTATCTTTCAAGGTAGTTGTGTCTAAGGATTGTACTTTGAGTTGCTTGTGTAGTTTTTGACTAATAGTACTTTAAGATACTTTGAAAATGAGGCACAACGTAGCAAATGCAATTATTCAAATAAAAAATTACTAAGAGCTAACTCGCTACAGCTCTATTGGGTTTTACCTGCTTGTTTACCAAAACTGAAGTTGGATTAAATCGCCCTAAATTGAGCGGCTTTAACCCAAATAAATCAAAAACCTCTGGCACTTATTAAATATCAGGGGCTATTTCTATACGATTTCGTCCATGTGTTTTGGCAATGTATAAGGCTCTATCTGCACGCTCAACTAAAACAGAACTATTTGTAAATGGCCGTAAAATTGCTAAGCCAAAACTTGCTGAAATAGCACGTTTTGCAGTTACATCATGCTTTTTACGAATCGCCAATTTTGCTATTGCTAAACGAATACAATCTGCAAATGCTATTATATCGTTAATAGTGTCAAAGTAGGCTGTTATGCAAAACTCCTCGCCACCGTATCTATACACATTTGCAGCTTCAGTTGTATTTTCTCTCACTTTTTTAGCAACTAGCCTAAGCACTTCATCACCCTTTTGATGGCCAAAATCATCGTTAAAGCGCTTAAAATGATCAATATCAAACATAATGAGTACGGCAAGAGAGTCTTCTTGCGCTTGCTCTGAGTATTCGAGGCAAAAGTTTACAATATCAGAATCAAACTTACCTCGATTATAAAAACCCGTAAGCGTGTCGATATCGGCTGCTTCCTTTGAAATATTGAGTGCTTCTTTTAAATCTTTTATTTCATTGTAGGCAACGGCTAATTTAGTCTGAAACTCCCGAGCATAATCTTGCATTGCAATAGAATCGTCGGTTAAACGCTCAACACAACCTAGTATCTCATTGTAAGAGTTTACATCAACAAGCATATTTAATTCATTTTGTGAGTCAACTAAACTCGTCGTAAAGCTTTTAGAGTGATCAAGCGTTGTGCTTATATCTTGCTGAACTTACTCCATAGTTGTATGAAATTTTTCAGTCATTTCTTGAAAAAAAACGAGATCGTCTTGCGTTAAATGTTTATCAAAAATTTCTTTTGCTTTGTCTTGTGAACATGTTTGTTGCAGAGCAATAACATGGTCTAACTCAGCATTTAATGAAGGTTTGTTTCCTTGAATATAACAGTACCAAATTGCATAGTTGATGGGTGTAACCGGCATTCGGTATTTTACCATCAAAGGAATCGCCTTTTTTAGGCATTGAGCAGAATGAGCAAGTGATTCGGCGTGGTTCATAAATAAACTCTCAAGCGTCATTGTTTTTGTTATTAGCGCTCAATGTTAAGTAACAGTAAACTTATACGCAACCTCTATTCATACTATTTAACTAACTTGCTTATTCTCTGCGCGCATTAAATCGCTTTTGCATCTAAAGTTTGCGCAATATTCCACAAAGCACTGATTGCAGGGTCATTTAACTCTTTCCTTAATACTGCCAAACCAATATCAAACCCATCAGGTGCTTGCATTTTTGGTGTTAGTATTTGTACTTTATCTTGCAGCGGGCTGTTATCTAGCACTATTTTAGGGACCATTGCGACACCTAATCCTAAGCTCACCATGGATACCATTGCTTCGTGCCCAGCAACCTGTGCGTAAATTTTCCCGTGAATATTATTTTTGCGCCACCAGTGTTCTAACCTTTGGCGAGAAAAACCTTGTTCTGGCACAATAAATTCTAAATCAGACCAATTAATGTCATCACCATTCTGCGTTAGTTTTTGTGTGATCGGGCATTGAATTTTTGGGCCAATTAATAAAAGTGGAGAATGCCCTATATCTACAAAAGCAATTTGCGCCAGTAACTTATTTGGCTTAGCTGCAATAGCCATTAATTCATGCCCATCTAATACACGGTTTATAGCAAGTGCAGGGTCGCCTGTATTTAATGTTATTTCTATATACTGATGCTGCGCACGAAGTTGCTCTAATATTTGATGTAAAAAACTATAAGATGCAGTAACCGAGCAATAAATACTTACTTTGCCGTAAATATGTTGTTGTGGGTCTTTCACATTCGTTTTAAACCGCTGCCAATTAGCAAGAGTTGCTGTGGCGTAATCAATAAACGACTCACCCTCACGCGTTAATTTAACACTGCGGTTATCGCGTACAAATAATGCAACACCGACCTCTTCTTCCAAGTGTTTTATATTGCGGCTTAAAGTGGGTGCGCTTATATGACAAAGCTCGCTTGCGCGTCCAAAATGAAGTGTTTTAGCCAGTGCTAAAAAGTAGTCTAAATGTTTATGATCCATGCCAAACCCAGTATTTCATATTATGAAACACTTTAATTCAAATATATCATTTTACGCAAGCAACGATTTTACATATGGTGTTTGTAAGCGCAATAAATCTTGCGCATCTAACAAACATGACTTTATAGGACACTAACAATGGCGAATTATTTCAATACCTTACCTTTACGCGAGCAATTAGCGCAATTAGCGCAATGTGAATTTATGGACGCAGGCGAATTTGCCGATGGCGTTGACGCACTTAAAGGTAAAAAACTAGTTATTGTAGGCTGTGGCGCACAAGGTTTAAACCAAGGCTTAAACTTACGTGACTCTGGTTTAGATGTTTCTTACACATTACGTGCTTCAGCTATTTCTGAGCGTCGCCAATCATTTTTAAATGCGTCTGAAAACGGCTTTACTGTTGGTACTTATGAAGAATTAATACCTACCGCTGACGTAGTACTTAACTTAACGCCAGATAAACAACATACCGCTGTAGTAAGTGCAATTATGCCACTTATGAAAAAAGACTCTACACTTGCTTACTCTCATGGTTTTAATATCGTTGAAGAAGGCATGCAAGTACGTGAAGACATTACTGTAATCATGGTTGCACCTAAGTGTCCTGGTTCTGAAGTACGTGAAGAATACAAACGCGGTTTTGGTGTACCAACTCTGATCGCAGTTCACCCAGAAAATGACCCTCAAGGTCTTGGTTTAGCACAAGCTAAAGCGTATGCAGCGGGTACGGGCGGACATCGCGCAGGTGTACTTAAATCATCATTTATTGCTGAGGTTAAGTCTGACCTAATGGGCGAGCAAACCATTTTATGTGGCATGTTACAAACTGGCTCTATTTTATGTTTTGATAAAATGGTAGAAAAAGGCGTTGATGCGGGTTATGCATCAAAACTAATTCAATACGGCTGGGAAGTAATTACCGAAGCACTTAAGTACGGTGGCGTTACTAACATGCTTGACCGCCTTTCAAACCCAGCAAAAGTAAAAGCGTTTGAACTAAGTGAAGAGCTAAAACTAATTATGCGCCCGCTTTATAATAAGCATCAAGATGACATCATCGACGGCACTTTCTCACGCACTATGATGGAAGACTGGAATAACGATGACGTAAACTTACTTAAATGGCGCGCAGAAACGGCAGAAACTAACTTTGAAAAGACCCCTGCTGGCGATGTGGAAATCTCAGAACAAGAATTTTTTGATAACGGTATTTTAATGGTAGCAATGGTTAAGGCAGGTGTTGAACTTGCATTTGAAACCATGACAGCAGCCGGCATTATCGAAGAGTCGGCCTACTACGAGTCATTACACGAAACGCCATTAATCGCCAATACTATTGCCCGTAAAAAGCTTTTTGAAATGAACCGTACTATCTCTGATACTGCAGAATACGGCTGTTATTTATATAACCATGCATGTTTACCATTACTTGCTGATTTTATGAAAAACGTTGATACAGACATTATCGGTAAAGGCCTTGGCGAGCACAGTAACCAAGTTGATAACCAAACATTAATTCAAATTAACGCTGCATTGCGCGAACACCCAGTTGAGAAAGTAGGTGCTAAATTACGTGGCTACATGTCAGCAATGAAAAAGATTGTTTAACCCTAAACAGTAAATGTTTCGCTTGTTAGAAACCAAGCCCGTATGCTTTTTGCATGTGGGCTTTTTTATGCTCATTCATAAAACTTTAATCATCCAACGCTACCTTTTATCCATCCCTTTATAGGCAATATTTAGATCAAAATAAATAATGTGCTAATATAGTCCTCTACTCAGTTGTAAAATTAATTAATATCATGACGATACAAAACCTTTCTATTACTCAAAAAATCACAGCTTTAGGCAGTGCTATTGCTATATGTGTAGCCGCGCTTATTGGCTTGACCTCTTTATACAGCTCAGAAGATATAATTGAGCAACGTATGATTGAGTCAGAGCTCCCTAGTAAACTGCAAACAATCAGCAATCACATAGGCGGTGAAATCAACGAGTTACTCGGTGCTGCTCAGCAACTATCATCAAACGAATTTATTTTACAATGGGCTCAATCAAACAACCAAGACGATACATTACTATTAAAAGAATTAAATCGCGTTGCCCAGCAATACGATTTAGCCACAGCATCTTGGGCAAA
Organism: Pseudoalteromonas sp. Z9A6; assembly: GCF_011378805.1. Taxonomy (NCBI): domain Bacteria; kingdom Pseudomonadati; phylum Pseudomonadota; class Gammaproteobacteria; order Alteromonadales; family Pseudoalteromonadaceae; genus Pseudoalteromonas; species Pseudoalteromonas sp. Z9A6. The sequence goes on along the minus strand of NZ_WTKZ01000028.1, from coordinate 10,699 downwards.
TAGAGACACTGCACAGTACTGGAACCAGAATGGGTTTTTGCGTGTGTTAAAAAACGATGCAGCCGATGGCTGGTTTTTTGCTTTTAAGCAATCAAAACAACCTTACTCTATCAGTATTTATCAAGAGTCAGCCAATGATGTGAAAATGTTTGTAAACCATCAGCAGGCCAATGGTACTGGTTTAGCAGGTCTTGCAAAAAGCATCACTGATATGCAAAAGCTATTACAGCAATTTAAAATTGAGCAAACAGGCTTTGTATTCATTGCAGATAAAAATGGATTGATTCAGCTTCATAAAGATGCAAGTAAAGTAGCTAAAGCAAATATTGATGATTTGTATACTGCAAATATCCACAGCCAACTATTTAATAGTAATGGCTTTGCACTAGAAGAAATTAATTTAAATGGCGAACCGACACTTGTAGCTGCTACGCCTATTAAAAACACCGATTTATATGTTGTAGCTCAAGTACCAAAAAGTGAAGTTTTCGCAAGTGTAAATACCTTACAATGGCAAATTTTTACCTTTACGATAATTACAGCATTAGTTGCGAGTTTAATCAGTTACTTACTTGCACGCTCACTTTCATCTCCACTTTCTAAAATGGCTGAGTTATTTTCACGATTAGGCTCAGGCGATGCAAATTTAGCGTACCGCTTACCAGAATCGAGCCAACCAGAGCTTAACAACCTAAGTAATGGCTTTAATCAGTTTATTAACAAAATAGAAACAGCCATTACTCAGGTTGCAAGCGAAAGCCACGATATACGTCAAAGCTCTGATCATGTATTTGAACAAGCCAAACGAAATTCTCAAGCAATAGATCACCAAAAAGAACAAACAATATCTGTCGCAGCAGCAATCAACGAAATGGGCGCCACAGTACAAGAAATAGCGCAAAGCGCAGCAAATACAGCTAAATTAACCGATAACAGCCGCGAAAACACCATTCAAAGTCACAAACAAGTACTCCAAAGCCAAGCAACTATATCAGCCCTTGCCAGCGATATTGATGGCATAACAGAGCAAGTTACTTTGCTTTCTAAAAAAACGGTTGATATTGCAAGTATTGTTGACTCAATTAGAGGCATATCGGATCAAACTAATCTACTTGCTTTAAATGCTGCAATTGAATCTGCTCGCGCAGGTGAACACGGACGCGGCTTTGCTGTTGTTGCTGATGAAGTACGTGCACTGGCAAACCGTACATCGCAATCAACCACCGAAATTCAATCTATGATTGAAGAGCTTACAAGAATATCTGACGATGTAGTTAACGATATTGGTCAATCGAAAGATAAAGCTCAGCAAAGCGTTGGTGCTATGCAAAGCTCTGTTGAATTACTTGATACAATAACCGAAACAGCAAATGAGATAAACGATATGGCTACGCTCATAGCGACTGCAACTGAGCAGCAAAGTAATGTGGTTGCCGATGTAAGTCGTAATATTGAGCAGATTAGCGAAATTAGCGATAAAGCAATGAGCGAACAAATCAATACAGAGCAAGCTATTCGAGACTTAGCAAACAGCGCACAAACCCTTGATGCACTTGTAGCTACCTTTGAAAAGCATCGCTAAGCGACTCTAATATTACACGCCAGCTATGAGCAAAAACTATATTCGAAGATAGTTTTTGCTCATAGCTAATATGCTTAATTTATACAAACTAAGTGTTTTCACTATCGCCGCTATTAAACGCTAAAACGTACGCTTCCTTTTTAGCTCTAGGAAGCTTTTTTAATTGATACTCAAGCTTACTTGCTTCACTTTTATTACCTACTTGTTGTTGATGGATAAGTAAAAGAGGCCCTTTTCCTCTAAGGTTTTTAGCTCCTTTACCAGCCTGATGAGTTGCAAAGCGTTTTTCAACATTAGTCGTGATCCCTGTGTACCAATGACCAAATCGTGTTTCAACTATATATAAAAACCAAGTAGACTCAGTTTTTAAAATATTCGTTTCAATATACTGTAAACTTTTTTCATTATCATTGGTCAAAACATTACCTTAACGCCCTTAACATAAAACAATTGCTTAAAAGGGTTTTACCTTCAGTGACTAATCGGTATCATGCAGATTATAAAAAATAAGGATCACAACTAACAATGCAGTCGTTAAAAACTTTTTCTCTTTGGCTTATCGTCGCTTTAACACTTAGCTCAGCAGCAGGTTGCTCTAGCTGGGTATACCGAATTAACATCCCACAAGGCAACTTTTTAGAGCAATCGGATGTTGAAAAACTTCGTGTAAATATGACCCGAGAGCAAGTTGTTTATGTATTAGGTAGACCTATTGCCGAGGACGCCTTTGATAACAATACTTGGCGCTATATTTACAGCTTTAATAAAGGCCGTAAAAACGAACAAAATAAAGAGTTAGTAATTAACTTTGAAAATGAAAAGTTAGTTTCAATCTCAGGTGATTATGACCAACCTGAAAACTTTACTACACCGCTAGAGCAATAAACGTCTCAGGTAGTAAAAAAGGTGAGCATGGCTCACCTTTTTTATTGGTTTACTTAAAAAGCTTTTACCATTTTAAACGACGTTAGCGTGTGATTTAATCTGTTAAATTGTTCGAAGTTTATGCCGATTGGTATTACTTCTCGAGTGGGCGACCACCCGTTATTTTATTTGCACGCCCCTCTTCTTTTGCTTTTTCTGCACGTTTTCTGCGGGCATCTTTAGGATCTGCAATTAGTGGACGGTATATTTCTATACGGTCACCGTCTTTTAATTCATAGTTAGCTTTTACAGTTCGATTCCACACACCTAACGTTAGCGATGTGGCATCTATTTCTGGGCACTTTTCTATAATACCTGACTGAATAACAGCTTGCTCGACTGTAGTCCCTTGTGGCACTTCAATTGATAAACACGTGGCCGTGGTCGGTAATGCAAAGACCACTTCAACATTAATCATACTCGCGCTCCATAAACCTGTTTTGCACGTTGAGTAAATGCACTCACCATATTTTTTGCTACATCGTTAAAAATCTTTCCAAAGGCAAGCTCTATTAACTTACTTGAAAATTCAAACTCTAGGTGCAAATGAACCTTACATGCTTTGGCGTCAAGCTCTTGAAAATGCCAGCGCCCTTTTAACGTCTTAAACGGACCATCAACAAGGCGCAGTAACACGGTTTGCTCATCAACAAAGGTGTTTTCGGTGGTAAACCACTTTTTTATACCCGCCTTAGATATTTCTAAACTCGCGGTCATGTTATTATCATGCTGTGAAACAATTTTTGAGTCTGAGCAATTTGGTAAAAACTGCGAATAAGCTTCTACATCATTAACTAGATCAAACATCTCTTTAGTGCTGTACATAACCAGCGCACTTTTTTCTATTTGTGGCATACTCACTCCCAACTGTGTGGGCGAATTTTAGCAAGCTTTGCGCGTTTCCCCAAATTTTCATGCTGCTTAAGTTACAGCTTAATTTTTAAAAGCATTATTAAAAAATCGATGTAAAACATCTCACATTACGTATATTATAGGGCACTATGGCTAAGAAAAATTCATCAAAATCGACAAGTAATACCATCGCGCTAAACAAAAAAGCGCGACATGAGTATTTTTTACACGATAAGTTTGAAGCAGGTGTTGAACTACAAGGCTGGGAAGTTAAAAGCATCCGAGCTGGTAAGGTAAACATCACCGAAACTTATATTCATCTTAAAAATGGCGAAGCATTTTTGCTTGGCGCGCAAATCCAGCCACTTAATAGTGCTTCAACCCATGTAATTTGCGATCCGTTGCGTTATCGTAAGTTACTATTAAGCAGACGCGAACTTGACCGTCTACTCGGTGCAACAGAGCGAGATGGCTATTCATTAATTGCTACAGCTATGTACTGGAAAAAATGTTGGGTGAAACTTGAATTTCATCTAGCAAAAGGTAAAAAGTTGCACGATAAACGTGACGACGGGAAAAATAAAGATTGGTCTCGCGAAAAAGAACGTTTAATGAAACACAAAGTATAAGCACAACGCCTAACTAACAAGTTAGGCGTTTTTTTTTATTAAAAAAAACCAACTATTATTTGTTTTATTAATATACAACAAGATTACTATTCATTCAGAATATACATGTAAATAATTTATTACAATTTTATTGTGAATTAATTAATTTAATTATTACTCGCATTTAGGCTGTATTTGTTATTTCCAAAATAAAGCATATGCGCCTATTTCAACCTTCTTCAGCGCATAACATCTGTTTTAAAATCATCCAAAAACACACAAAAAACCATACTAAAATCACATTTCAGTCTAATTGCTAACACTTAAGTTACATGATATTAATGTCGTCGCTTGTTATATCAATCCGCTTAAATATGGGATTTATTTAACAGTTTAAAAAGGATTGGTATAGAGCAACTAAATTTATAACATATCAACAAGGACTTAAGGATGAAGTAATCAACTGCATTTACACCCAGCTTAATTGTAGGTGCTACAATCGCACTTTCAGCAGGTTTTACAACAACTTACGCTGCTGAAGAAGCTAACAAAGTAGAGCGCATTGAAGTAACTGGCTCACGAATCAAACGTTCAGATATCGAAGGACCTTCTCCGGTTCAATCAATCGCAAGAGCTGATATTGAGAACATGGGTTATGACAACCTACAACAACTCCTCGAAAGAATGCCTGTCGCGGGTAGCGGTACTTTCTCAACACGTGGTAACAACCAAGACTCAACTGCAAATGGGTCTGCTGCTGTTAGTTTACGTGGCTTAGGTGCTGATGCTACGCTCGTACTAATCAATGGCCGTCGTGTCTCTATTAGTGCATTTGCCGAAGGTATCACAAACTCATTTGTAGATATTAACAGTATCCCAGTTTCTGCCATTGAGCGAATCGATATACTAAAAGATGGTGCTTCAGCTATCTACGGCTCAGACGCAGTGGCGGGTGTTGTAAACGTTATCTTGAAAAAAGACATTGACGGTGTTGAAGTTAATTTGGGCTACGGTGGTACTGATGATCCCAATTATGAAGAAACGACAGCAAGTTTAGTATGGGGTACTACTAGCGAGAAAAGTAGCGCGTCAGTTATTATCGATTACTTTAAAAATACATCTCTTTCTTCTGATGAAATGGGCAGCTTAGGTACAGCAAATCAATCACCTTATGGTGGTGAAGATTTTCGCTCATCTCGTGGCTTCCCTGGATATTTTTATGTAGACGGTGTTAAAACAATTGATCCGGCTTGTCCTGCTGAAAATGCAACTTCAAGCGGCAGTTGTTTATTTGATTACGGCCCTTACGGTTATATCGCACCAGCGTCTGAACGCGTGGGTGCTATTTCTCAATTTGAATATAACTTTGATAATGGCATTACGGGCTTTTTAGAAATGGCAGTACAGCACAATACGTCTGTTGCGGCCGGAGCCCCTACCCCACTTGATGAAGATGCAGGCTTAACTGTCCCAGCTAGCCACCCTAACAATCCATTTGGTGAAGACATTCAAATTGGTCGTTACCGTACAGTTGATGCTGGCGCACGCCAATGGGATATTGAATCAGATACTCTTCGCTTTGTTGCAGGGCTTAGAGGTGAGTTTAATGATTGGAGTTGGGAAACCGCTGTACAAAAAGGCCGAAGTAAATCTCTGCAAACAGGTGATAGAACACAAGGTTGGGTGCGTACTGATTTCTTACAACAAGAAATTGATGCAGGAAACTACAATCCATTTGGTGGTACATACAACGACCCTGCTGTAATTGATCGTATTACAACAAGCTTAGTGCGTCGTGGTGAGTCTCACATGACTTCCTTTGATGCAAACATTACAGGTGAAGCATTTAGTTTTGGCGATGATGTAGTAATGATGGCTGCAGGTATTGAGTACCGTGAAGAAGACGTTAATGACATTCCTGATGATCAATTTCAACGTGGTTTAATATTTGGCACAGAGTCTGTATCTGCATCTGCAGATCGTGAACAATACGCAGCCTATGTCGAGTTTTCTATCCCTCTTGCTGATAATTTAGAGCTACAACTTGCTGGCCGTTACGATGACTACAGTGACTTCGGTACAACAACAAACCCTAAAGTAGCTCTTCGCTGGGCGCCTACTGATGAAATCACAGTGCGTGGCTCTTGGGCACAAGGCTTTAGAGCGCCTTATTTGGCACAAGTTGGTTTAGGTCCATCTCAAGAAAGCCAATTCTTTGTAGATACATACCGATGTGAAGCAACGGGCCTTGATTGTGATGCACTTGATTACAACATTGAATTTGCTGGTAACCCTGACCTTGAAGCTGAAGAATCAGAATCATGGAATGTCGGCTTTATTTGGGCGCCTTCTGCAGAGTTTGGTTTAAGTGTCGATGTGTGGAGCATCACTCAAGATAACAAAATTGATGAGCAAGAGTTTGGTCCAATTTATAACTCTGAGTGTAATAACCAAGATAGTACTGTATGTGTACGCTTAACACCTACAGGTGGCGATAGCTTAGGAACAATTCAAAAAATTTACAGCACATTTGAAAACGTTTCCTCGCAAGAAGTATCTGGGGTTGATGTTTCAGCTAACTACAATCACTCACTTGATGACTTAGGTTTATTGAAATTTAATTTAGAATGGGCATACCAAGATAAATTTGAAAAAGATGGCCGCGATTACACCGGTGAGTATGGCTATCCAGAGCACCGCTGGATTTTCTCTACAAACTGGGAAATTGGCGAGTTTAATACAAACGTAAACATCAGTTATGTAGGTGAGTTTGAAGATACCCCAGATATTGATTTTGACGGTAATTTAGACTTTGATAGCAATACATCACGTATGGTTGATTCGCAAACATTGGTAGATTTACAAACATCTTATCGTGTTACTGACTCAACTAAAGTATCGTTAGGTGTAAATAACTTATTTGATGAAGAGCCACCATTTGCAATTGGTGATGGCGACGCTGATCTATACGGTTATGCTTCAGGTGTACACAACCCTAGAGGCCGATACTTCTACACTAAAGCTAGCTTCTCGTTTTAACTTTGCGAGCTTATTTTAAAGTGAGCTAACGCTACAAATAAAAAAACCGCCAATTGGCGGTTTTTTTATTTAAAACTAAGGGCTAAATTATAGCTCGCCTTCGTTTTCAGATAAGAACTTAGCAACGCCTTCAGGGCTTGCGTCCATACCTTTTTTACCTTCAGTCCAACCAGCAGGACATACTTCACCGTGCTCAGTATGGAACGCTAGCGCGTCAACCATGCGAAGCATTTCGTCTATGTTACGACCTAGTGGTAAATCGTTCACTACTTGGTGACGTACGTTACCTTCTTCATCAATTAAGAAAGAACCACGGAACGCAACACCCGCTTCTGGATGCTCAACGTCGTATGCTTTACAAATTTCGTGTTTAACGTCTGCAACTAGTGCGTATTGAACTTTACCAATACCGCCGTCTGCAACAGCAGTGTTACGCCATGCGTTATGTGAGAATTGTGAATCGATAGAAACACCAATTACTTCTACGCCACGCTTTTGAAACTCTTCAAAACGCTTATCAAATGCAATAAGTTCAGAAGGACATACAAACGTGAAATCTAGTGGGTAAAAGAAGATAACTGCTTTTTTACCTTTAATTGTTTCATGAAGGTTATAGCTATCTACAATTTCACCGTTACCAAGAACAGCTGCAGCGGTAAAGTCTGGTGCCTGGCGGCCTACTAATACACCCATTTTATTCTCCAAATATTTTGAGTTTGTTTTCAATTGCTTTCGCAATGCTGGTACTTATATGGGCGCTAAAAATTAAAAACCAATAGCGCATACATATAATTAATTGGTATTCTAAAGTTATTCACTACAAAAGAACAATCGCATTTAACGATGTGAGCAATCGAAAATAACGAACACTTGCAACTTGCGCTAATATGCTTAAATAATAGGTCTAATTTAAAGTGTAAGTTGCGTTGTAACTAAGTAGAAATTTTAAAAATATCGAAGTGGTTTATGCATTAAACTTTTTAGAATTTCATATACGGTGGCGCTAAATTTTACAGATATAAAAAAACCTGCAAATGCAGGTTTCTCGCTTAGACTTAGTCCATTATATCTGAGGGCATATCACCACGGATTTTTTGCCAAATCTCACCCGTTTGATGACCATATTTACGCATCATAGAAATAGCACCATCATGCTCTTTCTTTTCTGCCAAAATGGTTAAATCTTTATAAAACTGACGAGCAAGTTCACGAGTTCCAGCATCAGAGAAGTAATGACAACCAATCTTTGAATAAAAGCCTCTAAAGCCGTTAAGTATTAATACATAAATACGGTTATTACCCGCAACGGCTAATTCGTGATGCACTTTATAATCATAGTCAGCAAATGCTTGAGCGGTGTCTTCTAGCTCATGGCTTTGTGATAAAATTTCAATCACGCGTTCAGGATTTAACTTAATTGCAGCACGTGTATAAATAGCACTAATATTAGTACGTGCAGATAAAAGCTGATCTGTCAGCTCTGGCATCTTGTCTTCATCTAAGCGCGCTAATGTTTCAAGAATGTTTAAGCCAGACGTTTCCCAAAAGTTATTTACTTTTGTTGGTTTACCATGCTGAATTGTTAACCAACCATCACGTGCTAAACGCTGTAATACTTCTCTCAAGGTCGTTCTTGTTACACCAATTAACTCTGAAAGTTCTCGCTCGGCAGGTAGAATTGAACCTGGAGGGAAATCGCCGTTCCAAATAGATTCAACTATATATTCTTCAGCAAATCCTGCTGGGCTTTTCGCTTTAAAAATTCTCATCCAGTTCCCACTCGAATTAATCAACACTCATCGTTTTACACGAATAACTGACTGATTGTACCAGAGGAAGCATAACTAACAAGTAAAGTCAGGTATATTAATAAGCAAATGAGTAGAAATTAAAGATTAATAAATAATAAAATTTAGGTTTTTCTAATATAGCTACAATGTATAAATATACAGAGCAATATTCATTGTAGGTACATTGTAATTATTGGTATTTTTTATTTACACCATACCTAGCTGAATCAACTTAAAACACATAAGTACATTAAAAAGGAACACCTATGCAACAGAGCGTTCTAACCGCAACTTTAAAGAATTGATTAGGCAATGTACCAATGTTGTATAAGTAAGCGATATAACTAAGCTTATGTATCAATGGGAACTAAGTCGAGCGTCATGTAGCCTCTGCTGAGGCTGCATTGAGTGGTCAAAAATTTCATCTTATAAAAAGCGACTTCGGTAGCTTTTTTTTCCTTTTTGTTGTCGCATACATTATCCTAGGTCATAATCTAACGTCTTATTTAAACGCGGAATTTTTATGAACTGGCTTGCGCAATTACCCACCCAACGTACCCCGTGGCTTTTATTTACAGCTATCGTTTTTTTACTTGAAGTGACCGCCCTTTTCTTTCAATACCAAATGGGATTGGCGCCTTGCATAATGTGCATATATCAACGTACAGCCGTACTGGGTCTATTAGGCGCAGGAATTGTAGGTTCGACTAAACCACAGAGCAAAGCAGTTCGTATATTAGCGTATGTAATTTGGGGTGTATCGAGTGTTTGGGGATATTTAATTGCTCGCGAGCATATTGATATGCAAACCACCACGGACCCTTTTGCATTTAGCTGTGAGTTTGAACCAAACTTCCCATCGTTTATGCCGTTACATGAATGGATACCTAGCTTTTTTCAGGCGACCGGGGATTGTGGAAATATAGATTGGCAATTTGTTGGTTTGAGCATGCCTGCTTGGATGGAAATTATATTTGGGATTTTCTCACTAACACTATTTATTATAGTTATTGGCCGTTTATTAATTAAAAAGTCGATTTGATATGTTCACATTTTTTTCAAGCCAATTAGATGAGCTTAAGCACCTAAAGGTACGCAAGCGTCAGGATGTAATAGCACTTTCTTTAAGTATGTTATCGCCAACTGATAAAGTGTTACTACGTATTATTAAATTAATATTACTAAGTCCACTATTTTTAATATTCACAGTATTTAAAGGTTGGATATTAATCCCGTTTTTGGTACTCGGCGGACTTTGCTACCCACTTTTAACAACACCTATTGAAATCAACTTTGCTAAAAAACACTTAAGCGATGCATTAAAACAATTTAATCAGGGCGCATAGCGCCCTGATTGTTATCTACTGCTATTAAAGTGAAATTTTCCCCTCTAATTTGGCTAATAGTTTTTTACCAATTCCTTTAACTTGCGATAAATCACTGACGCTTTTAAATTCGCCGTTTTCTTCACGGAAGTCCACTATTGCCTGCGCTTTTTTCTTACCTATACCAGGTAACTTAGCAAGCTTCTCTGCATCGGCATTATTTATACTAATTGTCTCAACTTGAGGCATTTGCTTAGTTACTTCTGATAATTGTGCATACGCGGTAGTCGCGGGTAGTAAGCATAATAAGCTTATTATGAATAAATTTTTTAACGTTTTCATCAAACTTGTCCCTATTCTTCTTTTCTTAATTTTGAATATTGCTCAGGAAAACCAAAAAGTAAGGAACTGAAAAGCTCATCATTTAAAGTGTACCTAAACGCATTATCACTATGATCCGAAATCCTGAAAATGCAGCTGGTACAACAAGTGATTGCTTAACTAAAGTAAAGTTACCGTTTTTTTTTTTTTTTAAGACACCTAAAAATTAATACTTCGCGCTTGCAAATTTACGCCCAA
>NZ_WTKZ01000027.1:0-53685 GCF_011378805.1 Pseudoalteromonas sp. Z9A6 | reverse complement strand
TTTAGCAAAATCTCTTGAGTCAGACTTGTGATCAAGAGACAGCTATAAGTGCCTGATCTGGGTGATAGAGAATTCGCCTACTGGCATCGACCACATAAATATATGTTCCACCCTCATAATAATGCTGCTCTAATAAGCTATTTAAAATATTACGCTCCTTTAGATAAAGAGAGCCACCAATATAACCAAGGTAATCTCCACTTTGATCAAACAAAGGATGAGAAATAAAAACAATAAAGTTCCCAGCAGCCGACACATAAGGCGCGCTGATTAATGGTCTTTTTTCTTGTAGCGCTTGTACAGCGCCGGGTGAGTGGATTGATTCACCAATAAGTTGTGGAAATTTAGGAGAGGTTGCGACAACAACACTATGCTTATTAATTACAACCGAGTTAAAGCTATTCGTTTGTAAGTGTAAGCGGGTCGCTTCTTGGTTTAATAAATCTTCATCATCAACTCTTTGCTCTATTTTTTTAGCTGAATAGGCCAGTTGTTGCATTGCGGATTCTAAAAAATTATTTGTTGCGGATGCCAGTTTATTGGCATAAGCATAGTTACTTTTTAGCGTGTAAGCTGTTAACTGCTCTTTTTGTACTTGGTAGGTAGAATAAAAGCTACTTACTAAAGTACTAATAGAAGCCGTAATCGCTAAAAGCAAAATAAGAAATCGAAGATTTAAGGCCGTTAATAATTTTTTTCGCAAACGTATGCCATCCTAAGTACAGGTATTCAGTACCCGAACCTATAATTGTATATAAAGCCCGCAATTATACCCTCTTGAAAATTTATTACCTAATATTAACAAAGCCACAAAAAATATAACTAAATATAACTTTTCGCTAGTTGCAAGATTATGAATTTTCTTTAACTTTTACAATACGTTATTGGTTCCTCTGCAAAAAATCCTTCTTTTGCAGTTACCTCAAAAAGTAGTTAAGCTGCTTACACTTATCTACTTTTTAGCTTTGGAGTGTGTTTTGCTAAATAAGTGTATTGTATCGTCTATCGTTTTTTTATCTGGGTGCTTAATGCCATTACAATCCTCGCTTGCTAAACCCGTGCTTTCTCTTGAACAACAACTTGGGCAAAAGCTAATACTCGACTTTCGTTACTTCTGCCAGCAAGGAGTAAGTAATAAATGCCGAACTCCAATGACCGAGTTACCTAATGAACTCGCTACCGCTATTGCAAAATACGATATTGGTGGGGTAATTTTATTTTCTGAAAACACTCAATCGATAGAGCAAACAATTGCGCTTAATAGCCAATTGCAAACAGCTGCAAGTAAATCCAGTAGTAAGCTGCCGCTATTTATATCAATAGATCAAGAAGGCGGACGTGTAGCGCGTTTACCACGCGATGTTGCCACCTCATTTACCGGTAATATGTCGATTGGCGCAACCTACAAAAAACACGGTATAAGCTTTGCGACAAAAACAGCAACTGTTATAGCTAAAGAACTAAATTCGCTGGGTATCAATGTAAACTACGCGCCTACGGTTGATGTAAACATGAACCCCGATAACCCTGTTATTAACGTACGCTCGTTTGGTGAAAACCCTGCATTAGTGAGTAAATTAGGCGCCGCACAGGTTGCAGGATTTGAGAATAACGGCGTTATTACCTCGTTAAAGCACTTCCCGGGCCACGGCGATACAAACGTAGATAGCCATACAGGTTTGCCTAAAGTAAACCATGCAAAAGAAGTTATTTACGAGCAAGACCTAGCACCTTTTAAACACATTATCGCCAAGCAAAACCCAGGCATGATAATGACGGCGCATATTCAATATCCCGCGCTTGATAGCACAACGTTTATAAGTGTTAATGGCAAAACTATGGTAAAACCGGCAACAATGTCGCGCGCAATCATTACTGATATTTTACGTGGTGAGCTTAATTACCAAGGTGTTGTAGTAACTGATGCGCTTGATATGGCTGGCATTAGTAACTTCTTTACACCAACTCAAGCGGTAATAAATACGTTTGCGGCTGGGGCTGACATTGCCCTAATGCCCGTTGAAATTAGAACACCGGATGATTTAAACAAGCTCGATGACCTTATTAAAGAGCTTGTTGCAGCGGTTAAATCAAACCAACTTGATGAGCAAGAAATAGCACAATCGGCACAGCGTATAATTACACTTAAAAATAAATTTAGATTAAGCACTAATTTTGACCCTATTACCGCGCTCATAAATGCAAAGCAAACAATTGGCAGTGCAGCACATCGCGAAATAGAAGCGCAGCTTGCTGTAGAGGCAATAACGCAGGTTAAAAATAATAACAGTACTTTGCCGCTTAATTTAAAAGCAGGAAGTAATATTCATATTATTATGCCCGACACGCGTAAATGTATGGCAATGCAGCAAGCAATTGAAGCTATCAGCCAGCAGAAACTTAACTATAGCTGTAGTAGTTTACAAGGGTTTAATCCAGCACATGCAAAAGCACAAATACAGGCTGCTGATGTAGTTATCGCCGGTAATGCAACGCCTAATCAAAGTGCGGTCGAAATTGGCGGTATGGATGATTTAATAGATGATTCAAATTTTGCACTTAATAATGCAGAGCAGCCAAAAGCACTTGAGTCATTATTAAAAGTGGCAAAGCAGAGTAATAAAAGCACTGTATTTATAAGCCTGAGAGCCCCTTATGACATTGCTAAATTTGGCGATTATGCAAATGCCGTACTTGCATCGTATGCATATAATATTGATGTAGATAAAAACGATATTGTGTCTGGTCCTGCTTTTACCGCACTTGCAAAAGTGTTACTAGGAGAAGCACCGGCTAACGGCGTATTACCTGTCACAATAAAACCGCAAAAGGTGCACTAATATGAAGCTCAATTGTGACTTAGGCGAAAGCTTTGGCGCGTGGAAAATGGGGCTAGACGATGACGTTATGCCACATATTGATATGGCTAACATTGCGTGTGGGTTTCATGCAGGTGACGCCGACATAATGGCAAACACTCTTGTACTTGCCAAACAACATAACGTACAAATTGGTGCTCACCCAAGCTACCCAGACAAGCAGGGCTTTGGTAGACGCTCAATGGTACTTAGCGAAAAAGAGCTTACAAATTGCCTGCACTATCAAATAGCCGCTATTGAGGGGATGGCAAAAGTACAAGGTTTAACACTTAGCTATGTAAAACCCCACGGCGCACTTTATAACGACATGATGGCAAATGATCAAATATTACAAACCGTTATAAATGCAATCGCCAGCTACCCAATAGATTTAAAGCTAATGATTTTAGCGACTAAAAATGCCAATAAGCACATTCAAATAGCTAAAGATTCAGGAGTCGATCTAATACTTGAGGCATTTGCCGATAGGCAGTACACCGACGACGGGCATTTAGTGTCACGAACACTTGAGGGTAGCGTTCACAACAAAGCTGCATTACTAAAACAAGTAACTCAGCTTTTATCCGATGGCAGCGTGACAACACAAACTGGAAAAAAACTAACGCTCAACGCCCATAGCTTATGCGTACATGGCGACAACGCTGATGGCATAGCGCTTATAAAAGACATAAAAGCCCTGTGTAACTCAGCTAACTAAACACTTTTACACAACCACAAATAGAAGCTGTAAACCCCCTTTACAGCTTTAACTCATAGATTTAAATAAGAGCTTCATCGCATCCTACTGTTAATTTAATAATCCCTAACATATAACTACTTAGCAAATTAAAAAAAGTAACAACAGGGATAAAAATGAAAAAGTTTTTAACACTTAGCCTCGTTTTAGGCTGTAGCAATTTAGCCTACGCTGAAAAAAATACACTACAACTGCAAGATGTATTTAATTTAGAATATGCCAATCAAATAGATATAACCGAAGACGGTAAAACGGTTTATTTTGTGCGTAATCGCATGGATATAAAAACCGACCGCAAAGTTGGTAATATTTGGTCTGTTGATTACAAAACCAAACAAATGCAACCGCTAACCTCTGGCGTGCATATGGATTATTCGCCAGTCCTCTCTCCTGATGGTCAACGCCTTGCGTTTATATCAACTCGCGATGGCAGCAGCCAAATATATATAAAATGGCTTAAAACAGGTGCTATGGCAAAAATTAGTAACTTAACGAGTAGTCCACGTTCGATTACATGGAGCCCTGATACTAACCAATTAATATTTAGCATGTTTGTTCCAAGCGCTAATTCAGCGCCAGTGAGCTTACCAGGCAAACCAAAAGGCGCAACCTGGGCAGAATCCGCTAAATTTATTGATGATGTTTATTATCGTTCAGATGGTGGCGGTTACACACAAAAAGGTTTTAGCCAATTATTTTCCATAGATGCTAACGGTGGTAATGCCAAACAACTCACTCATGATGAATTTGATAACGCAGGCGATGTAAGTTTTAGTAACGATGGTAAGTCGCTTTATTTTTCTGCAAACAGGCACACAAACAACCAGCTAAAACCCACAAACAGTGAAATCTATCAACTCGAGTTAGCCACACAAAATATAACTAAAGTTACTGACCGAAACGGACCTGACGAGCAGCCTAAAGTATCGCCCGATGGTCGTTACTTAGCGTACACAGGTTACGATGATAAACGCACTAACTACGAAAACGCTCAGCTTTATATTCGTGATTTAAAAACAGGTAACACAACAAGCTTAACGCCAAATTTTGATCGTAGCGTAGGTCAAATAAAATGGAGTGCAAACTCCAAAGGCATATACTTTAGCTATGCAGATAAAGGTCAAACCGCCCTCGCCTATCAACCACGCAGCGGCAAGCGTAAAATAATAACAACTCAAATTGGCAGTGTTGCCTTTGGTCGCTCTTATTCTGGTGGTGACTTTGATGTAAGCGAAGATGGCGAAGTAGCCTTTACCCTTGCCGATACTCAGCGCCCTGCTGATATAGCAACAATTAAACGCGGTAACGCGCAGCGTTTAACTACCCTTAATGCAGATGCATTGGGCGACAAAGCTTTGGCTAAAGTGGAAGAAATTTGGATTAAATCAAGTCACGATGAGTTACCTATTCAAGGATGGATTGCTTACCCACCAGAATTTGACCGCAGCAAAAAATATCCGCTAATACTAGAAATACATGGCGGTCCAGTAGCTAATTACGGTCCACACTTTAGCGCTGAAATTCAGCTGTTTGCAGCCAAAGGAAATGTCGTTTTATACATGAACCCACGTGGTAGTGATTCATACGGTAAAGAGTTTGCACAAACTATTCATCATAATTATCCAAGTAACGATTTTGATGACTTAATGACTGGCGTTGATGTGCTAATAGCGAAAGGCTTTATTGACGAGTCTAAATTGTTTGTAACCGGTGGCTCTGGCGGTGGCGTACTAACAGCTTGGATTGTAGGTCATACCGATCGCTTTGCTGCGGCTGTAGTTGCTAAGCCTGTTATTAATTGGATCAGCTTTGTACTAACTGCCGATTTTTACCCGTTTTTTGCTGATTATTGGTTCCCAGGTAAACCATGGGATCACATTGAGCATTACATGAAACGCTCGCCTATTAGCTATGTTGGAAACGTCAAAACTCCTACTATGTTGCTCACTGGGGAATCTGACTACCGTACACCAATTTCAGAAACTGAACAGTTTTATCAAGCATTAAAACTACAAGGCGTTGATACTGCAATGGTGCGAATTCCTGATGCATCGCATGGTATTACAGCTCGCCCATCAAACTTAATGACCAAAGTTGCTTATATTCAATGGTGGTTTGATAAACACACTAAATAACCTAAAATTAGTATAATATTTATAGCTCAAATAAAAGCCACTTTAAATAAGTGGCTTTTGTATTTATCGCCGTAGTATTCAAACTGTAAACCCCCTTTACACTTCTGTGACAGTTAAATATCGGACTTAGCTAAAACTTCAGTTAGTAAAATTTCGGTTTATAGCATTTTTTGTAACTTGAGTTGGTAAAAAATCGGTTTGAGTCACTGTTTATAGCCTATCAGTTAGTAAAATTTTGTTTTATAGCACAGAGAAGTTAGTAAAAAATCGGTTTATAAATTCGCTAAGTTTGCCTATTAAAGCAAAAATCAGTCACTTACCTGCCTTTTAAAGTTGTTGTAAACGCTTTTTACAGCAAAATCACCCCAAATATGCCGTTTTATGAAAGGTTAGTTAAACTCTGATCTGTAAATTCACTCAGGTAGTTAAATAGTGATCCAAAATTATTTGGCAAGGGCGTGTTGAACTTTGGTGGGTTAATTTGCAGCAGTATGTTTGGTTTTTAGGCAAGGCGGAGCTTATGTAGTGTGGTTATTCCCCATGAATAGGCGATAACGTAGCATAAATACCAAACATGCGCTGCCCTTTGGGTTCTTTCTAGGGGCGATAAACTCTTTGTTGCTCGGTTTTTACTTAGCCCACTAGGTTACAAACCTCGCGCCGCGATTTAATCGCCCCTAGATTGAACAAATTTCAATCCACAAAGATCAACACGCCCTAGTTAAAGTCTGATCTGTAATTATGCTTCAATGTTCTAACTTTACTTAAAGCAATAAAAAAGGGCCTATTGGCCCTTGAGTAACACTATCTAGTTAGGAAGTTAAAATTGGTTCATGGTGTTATCTTCACCACCGGCTTTTAGCGCGTTATCACCAGAGAAGTATTCTTTGTGTGTATCGCCCATGTTAGACCCTGCTAGGTCTTGGTGCTTAACAGAAGCTTGCTCGCGGCGAATTTCTTGGCGTTGTACATCACGTACATAAGCCAGCATACCCATATCGCCAAAATAACCTTCTGATAAAATATCAGTGCTCAGCGCAGCTGTATGGTACGTAGGCAGAGTAATTAAGTGATGGAAAATACCTGCTTCACGTGCGCCATCGCGCTGGAAGTTTTGCACTAGTAAATCGGCTGCTTGCGCAAGTTCTGTTGCATCCATTTCTGGTGCCATAAGGCCTTTATTGTCGCCAAAGCTTGGGTAAGCACTAAGGTCACGGCCTGCTTCTTCCCACTCTTGATATACTTGCTCACGAAACTTAAGCGTCCAGTTAAACGAAGGCGAGTTGTTGTATACCAGTTTTGCATTTGGCACGTGTTCTTTTACACGATTTACCAGTTCTGCAATTTGCTTAACATGAGGTTTTTCTGTTTCAATCCACAGTAAATCAGCGCCCGACTGCAAGCTCGTAATACAATCTAGTACTACGCGGTCTTTTTCAGTGCCTTCGCGGAATTGAAATAAACCGTTATCTAGGCGAGTTGGTTTACATAACTGGCCATTAATTTTCATTGCTGTGTCGCCTTCATTTAAGTCATCAACACCGTTAATTGGCGTCGTTTCTAAAAATGCATTGTATTGGCTTGCTAAGTCACCTGGTGTTTGCGACACAGGTACTTTTTGAGTAAGGCTTGCACCTAATGAATCTGTACGTGCCACAATAATACCGTTATCAATACCAAGTTCTAAAAAGGCGTAACGTACTGCGTTAATCTTTGCTAAAAAGTCTTCGTGTGGAACGGTAACTTTACCCGCTTGGTGACCACATTGTTTGGCGTCAGATACTTGGTTTTCTATTTGAATGGCACACGCACCGGCTTCAATCATTTTTTTAGCCAGTAAGTAAGTTGCTTCTTCGTTACCAAAACCTGCGTCAATATCAGCAATAATTGGCACAACATGAGTTTCAAAGTTGTCTATTTTATCAATAACAGCTTGAACATCGCCGCCATTCGCTTTTGCTGCATCTAGGTCGTTAAACAAGTGGTCTAGTTCACGTGCATCAGCTTGCTTTAAAAATGTGTAAATTTCTTCAATTAATGCAGGTACTGATGTTTTTTCGTGCATACTTTGATCTGGCAGCGGACCGAATGCAGAGCGAAGTGCTGCAACCATCCAGCCACTTAAGTATACATAGCTGCGTTTAGTTGTTTTTTGATGGCGCTTAATAGCCATCATCATTTGTTGGGCAGTAAAGCCATGCCAACACCCTAAAGATTGGGTGTACAGGCTTGTGTCGGCGTCATATGCAGCCATATCTTCACGCATAACGTCTGCTGTGTATTGCGCAATTTCAATCCCTGTACGAAAACGGTTTTGTAAACGCATACGGCTTGCGTATTCAGGGTTAATAGCTTTCCATGCGCTGCCTTGTGATTGGCAAAGAGTAGAGAGTGTGTCTGTTTCGCGTTGATATGTTGTCATAATAAAATCCTTCGAACGAGTGTGTAAATTATTTTAATGTTGTGAGAGTGGCTAGGAGTGTGTGCTCCGTTTCGCTTGATTCAACATTAGGCTCCTTTTCTAGATTTAGTAAATTTATAGTTGTTATTGTGGCTATACATTTTGTGAATGGCTAAAAAGCACTCAACATTGCCTTTTTGAGTTATTGTTGCCTTAACGCACAAGCACACAACAACATCGCGACCGTTTAAGGAAGGCAACTATGTCCCACACTCTCACACATTCAGGACTCAGCGTAGACACACAACTCGCTGATTTTGTTAAAAATCAATTACTACCAGGCACTCACTTAAGTGAGCATCAATTTTGGCAAAGCTTTGCACATATAGTTCAAACACTTACCCCTACAAATAAGGCACTGCTTGAAAAGCGAGAATTGCTTCAACAGCAAATAGATGACTACCATCTTGCTAATAAAACGTGGGATAGCGTTAAGTACCATGCCTTTTTGCAAGATATTGGCTATTTAGTTAAAGAGCCTGCCAACTTTGAAATTGAAACCAAAAATGTAGAACCCGAAGTAGCCCTTACAGCAGGCCCTCAGTTGGTTGTGCCTGTAAGTAACGCACGCTTTGCACTTAATGCCGCTAACGCACGTTGGGGTTCGTTATACGACGCTTTATACGGTACAGATGTGTTAAGCGAAGACGATGGAGCCGAAAAAGGCAATACCTACAATCCTGTTCGTGGTTTTAAGGTAATGGCCTACGCTCGCCAGTTTTTAGATAAAGCATTGCCGTTAACTAATGGCTCGCATATAGAAAGCACTAATTATTCAGTAGTAGATGGCGCACTTTTAATTACCTTGCGTGACAGCTCTCAAACCACATTAGCTAACCCATCTCAGCTTATTGGCTATCAAGGTGAAGCACAAAACCCAACCGTAGTGTTATTAAAAAACAATGATTTACACATAGAGCTACATATAGATCACCACCACATTATTGGCCAAGCAGATAAAGCAGGCTTAAAAGATGTAGTGTTAGAGGCCGCGCTTACAACCATTATGGATTGTGAAGATTCTGTAGCTGCGGTAGATGCAGAAGATAAAGTACAAGTTTATAAAAATTGGCTTGGTTTGATGCAAGGTAACCTAGTTGAATCGTTTAAAAAAGGCGATAAAACCGTAGAGCGCACTCTGCAAAGTGATAAAACATACACCGCACTTGACGGCGGCACAGTTACTTTAAAAGGCCGTAGCATGATGTTTGTTAGAAACGTTGGCCATTTAATGACGAACCCAGCTATTACCGATGTGTACAATCAACCGGTATTTGAAGGCATTATGGATGCGATGTTTACTGCTACCGCTGCCCTGCACGACCTAAATAAAAAAACAGGTATAAAAAACTCAAGCGCGCAAAGTATTAATATAGTAAAACCAAAAATGCATGGCCCTGAAGAGGTAGCGTTTACTAACACTTTATTTAGCTTAGTAGAGGAAGCGCTAAGCTTACCTAAAAACACGCTTAAAATGGGTATTATGGATGAAGAACGCCGTACTTCTGTAAACCTAAAAGCCTGTATTTATGCAGCTAAAGAGCGTGTTGTATTTATAAATACTGGATTTTTAGACCGCACAGGCGATGAAATTCATACCTCTATGCAAGCGGGCGTTGTGCTTCCAAAAGCACAGATTAAGCAGCAATCATGGATACAAGCTTATGAGGATCGCAACGTCGATATTGGCCTTGCTTGTGGCTTAAGTCATAAAGCACAAATAGGTAAAGGCATGTGGCCAATGCCAGATAAAATGGCATTAATGATGGAGCAAAAACAAGCTCACCCTAAATCAGGCGCTAATACAGCATGGGTGCCCTCCCCTACAGCCGCTACTCTGCATGCAATGCATTATCACGATATAAACGTATTTACCGAGCAGCAAAGTATAGCTAAACGTGCTATTGCGAGCCTTAATGACCTGCTTACACCGCCGCTAATGACAGATGCTAAAACGCTTTCAAAAGAAGATATTCAAAGTGAGCTAGAAAACAACGCACAAGGTATTTTAGGTTACGTTGTACGTTGGATTGATCAAGGCGTAGGCTGTTCAAAAGTACCTGACATTAACCATATTGGGCTAATGGAAGACAGAGCCACACTGCGTATTTCAAGCCAGCATATGGCTAATTGGTTGCTAAATGGCGTGTGCTCACAAGCGCAAATAAAATCAACAATGGCTAAAATGGCAAAAGTGGTTGATGGCCAAAACGAGCATGACACTGCGTATACACCCATGGCAACAAGCGAAGAAACCCTTAATAACAGCATTGCGTTTCAAGCCGCTACTGCGCTGGTTTTAGAGGGCGTAACGCAACCTAGTGGTTACACTGAACCACTACTACATAGCTACCGTATAAAATATAAAGCACAAAAGTCGAATACGCTTTAACTGCTTAATCAAAGTTAAAATTAAGTACTAAACCAGCTTAAAAGCTGGTTTTTTTATCGCCTAAAATTAGAATAACAGCACTTTTAAGGCATTTTAAAAATATATATTCAAATAAGCATAATACACATGAATATCTAACATTTATTCAAACGTAAAAAAGCGTGTTTTGCATACACAAAACACGCTTTTTAAAGCTTTTAACCGTTTACATTTAATTTTTTACAATGGCATTGTGATAAATATTTTGTACATCGTCACAATCTTCAAGCATATTTATAAACTTATCAAAGTTAGCAATAACTTCTTCGTCTTCAATTTCAATATTAACTTGAGGAATAAACGTAATTTCATCTACTTCAAAGTTAATGCCTTCAAATGCGTCTTCAAGGGCAGTTTTAGCTTTAAAGTATTCTGTTGGCGGTGCAAATACTGATATTTTACCGTCCTCGGCTTCAACATCGCTTACATCAACATCAGCCATCATTAATGCTTCTAATACGACTTCATCGTCATCGCCTGCAAAGCCAAGTACCGCATAATGATCAAACATATGCGCTACACAGCCAGGAGTACCAATTTTTGAGTCTGTTTTAGTAAATGGTAAACGTACATCTTTGATAGTACGGTTTGGATTATCAGTTAAACAGTCAACAATAACCATGCAGTTACCAGGGCCATAGCCTTCATAACGGGCAACAGAGTAATCTTCTCCTGTGCCACCGGCTGCTTTTTCAATTGCTTTTTCGATAACGTGTGCGGGTACTTGGTCTTTTTTAGCTTTTTCGATTAGACGGCGAAGTGTTTGGTTTACTTCGGGATCGGGATCACCACTTTTTGCTGCAACGTAAATCTCTTTGCCGTACTTTGAGTTTACTTTTGTTTTTGCATTGGCTGTTTTGATCATAGAACTTTGACGAACTACAAATGCTCTGCCCATTTTGTGCCCCTAATGAATACGTTACGTTTTGCGGTATTTTACCAATTCAAAACGTATTGGGCTAGCTCCGCAATGGGCAAAACTTGATTAATAAAAACTTTAATAACTACAAACTTATGTCAGAATAAATCAAATGGCACGCTATTTAACATAACTCTATTTTTTCAGAATAACTCTCAACTAATGTTACTAATTCCGCAAAGTCATGCAAAACGTAATCTGCCTGATCGGCGTAGGCTGGCGTCAACTCTGGAGCGTATAAACATGCGCGCATATTTGCATTATGCGCAGCTTGAATATCGTAAAGGTAATCGCCTACATAAAGTAAATTTCTAGCATTAATGTTCCAAAGTGTAGCAATAGCATTCAAAGCACTAGGATCTGGTTTTGCAGGAGCATCGCTTCGCGTTAAAACTGTACTAATAGGAAGTGGGTTATTTTGTAATTTAATTGCAGCCGCTTTATCAAAATTGCGAGTGACAATTGCCATCGGTATATTTTTAGACTTTAAAGCATTAATAGCTTCACTCACCCCAGGTAATATACTGGCATGTTGTGCGTCTATTAATTCGTGTTGGTGAACTATATTCATTGCCTCTTCACGCATATACGGTGAGGGCAACTTAGCAATGTAATCAAGTAAGTCTTGCTCGCAAGGGCAACCTATTTGGGCCTTTATTAATGCAAAGTCTAATTCTGATGAAACCAATGTTCCATCCAAATCAAAAATCACTCCAAAAATAGCCTCAATCTGAGTCGTCATATCACTCCCTGAATTTAGTTATTACTAAATAAAATTTAAACATAAAATTCTCTACTGCTTATGCCCTAGCTAGTTACAGCTAAAGGGATAAATGAAACTAACTATATTTAAATTATTTATTTGCACTGCTATCAATCTATTGATAATACAGTAAATATAATTGGTAATTGTAGCATGCGCAAAAAATGGTAAATATACAAATTGAACTACCAATTTTTACGTAAATTTACATATACCAGATCTAAAATGAACGCAGTTTAAACGTTTGAAGAAAACGCGCACATTAACTGCAGTGCGCGTTGGTTGGGGAAGTTTTAACTACTAATTTGGCTCAAAGCGGGCTTCGAGCCAAGTATCATCTTGTGCAAAGTTTAAGGTTTTAATCTTACCTTTGCCCTCAACGTTTACCATATTTACCTGAGATGGCCATAAATCACGAAGCGCGCCATTGCTCATTTTAATTCCTTCAATGTTTTCAGGAATTGGTGCTTCTTGGTAAACCCAAAAAAACTTACCATCTACTTGCGCCCCTACAAAGCTAAGTGGTAAAGGCTCACCACTTAACGTTTGTAGAGCAACGTGCGATTCAACATATTTAGCAAAACGCTGTTGGTCGGCTTTATTACTAATAATATCGATTTTGCCTTCAAATAATGTTCCTACGGCGTGTTCGGTATCATGTAAATAAAAGCGATGCATTAATTCAACATTATGCGTTCGTTTATTAAAAAGCACGGTTGTAACTGACGACTTTAGTTGATGCGCCATACTTGGCGCAGCAACTAAAAGGCAAACAATAATAAGCAAAAAGCGCATTATTGCGGATCCCCACCGTCATTTTTTTCGTCTTTCTTCTCATCGGTTTTAAGCTCAGTTTTAATATCTTGCATGATATCGCGACTTACTTTAGCTTTACTCTTTTCCTTTTTAAACACTTCAATACGTGAAGGAATAATACGACGAGGGTAGTTATTGTTTTCAACATCTACGTCAGCTGTTTCCCAGCCTGGATCTACAGTAACTGATACAAGCGGTTTGTTTTTATCGGTCACAATTAGCTTTTGAACATTTTTATAATTACGACGCCAAATTTCAGCAGGGATATAACGCTCTTCGGTTGTGCCATCTTCATATGTTAGCTCAAGCAATATAGGCATTACCAAACCACCAAGGTTTGAAAATTCCATAACGTAGTAGTTTTTATCTTCTTCTAAAGCACGTTCAAGCGTTTTACGCTCCCACGGCTCTAAACCTTTTAAAAACTTATTGTACGAGTTACGTTCTTTATTGGTTACAGTAAAGCGGTCGTTTTCGTCATAAAAGTCGGTAACATCAGGATTTTGCTCAACCCATGTTTTTTTACCTTCGGCGCGGTTACGCTCAACAAATAATGACGTAGGCTTGTCTGCCTCAATATCACGTAAACGGCTGTAATCAATATCAGGATTTTTAGTGTCTAAACGAAGTTGATACACTTTATCTAAAGAGATATCAACATGATCTGTGGTGTAAAACCAGCCACGCCAAAACCAATCTAAATCAACACCAGATGCTTCTTCCATTGTACGGAAAAAATCAGCTGGGGTAGGGCGCTTGTATTTCCAGCGCTGAGCATACTCTTTAAATGCAAAGTCGAATAAGTCACGGCCTAAAATTACTTCACGTAAAATATTAAGTGCTGCGGCAGGCTTAGTATAAGCATTTGGGCCTAAACGTAATACGCTGTCTGACTGAGTCATAATTGGTACTTGGACTTCTGACTTCATGTAGCTCACTATATCGCGAGGCTCAACACCCCAAGGAATAGTAGGATCCCATTCACGACCAGCAACACCATCTAAAAAGCTATTTAAGCCTTCATCCATCCACGTCCATTGGCGCTCATCTGAGTTAACAATCATTGGAAAGTAAATATGACCCACTTCATGAATAACTACGCCAAGTAAAAAGCGCTTTTCAGCCTGAGAATAAGTACGAGTACCGTCATCTTGTAACTTAGTACGCGGACCGTTAAAGGTAATCATTGGGTATTCCATACCACCAACTGGGCCGTTAACCGACTGTGCAGTTGGGTACGGGTAATCAAAAGAATACTTAGAGTACACTTCCATTGTGTGTACTACTGCTTCAGTTGAGTACTTTTTCCATAAGTCACCACCTTCTTTAGGGAAGAACGACATTGCCATAACTAAAGGCTGAACGTCACCACCTTGTTGATAACCTTTTGCATCCCACATAAACTTACGAGACGACGCCCAAGCAAAGTCACGAACATTCTGTGCTTTAAAGTGCCACGTTTTAGTTTTGTCGGTGCCTTCTTTTTCGTTTTCTAGCGCTTCTTCTGCGTTAACAATAAACACAGGACGCTTAGATGTTTCAGCTTGCTTTAAACGTTTGCGCTGAGTACTTGTAAGTACTTTACTCGCGTTATCAAGCTTACCTGTTGCCGATACAATGTGATCTGCCGGAACAGTAATCTCAACATCGTAATCACCAAATTCAAGCGTAAACTCACCAGAGCCTAAAAATGGCTTGTTTGTCCATGCTTCGTAATCGGTATAAGCCGCTAAGCGAGGGAACCACTGAGCAATTAAGAATATGTCGTTGCCATCTTCTTCAAAGTGCTCGTAACCAGAACGTGCACCTACAGCATCTTCTTCTACAATGTTGAAGGCAAAGTTCATGCTAAATTCTACTTCTTTACCTGGTTTTAATGGCTCGTTTAAATCAATGCGCATTAAAGTATCAACTACAGTTACGCGTAGCTCTTTACCATCGTCATCCTTTACGCCACTGATTGTATAACCCAGTTCGTTGTCGCTCATAAATTGCTGACGGCGTAAGTCACCTAAACTTAATTTAGCAGGCTTTTGAGCTGGTAGGCTTTCTAAAGTGCTTTTAAACGTTTTAGTTGTTTCGGCAATAGAATCACTTTTAAAAATATTTTGATCTAACTGTAACCATAAATATTTAAGTGTATGCGGAGAGTTATTTTTATATTCAATGCTTTGGCTACCGGTAATACGGTGCTTTTTTTCATCTAGCTTTACATCAATATCGTAGTTTACACGTTGCTGCCAGTATTTTTCACCTGGTTCGCCAGCGGCACTACGATAAACATTGGGTGTAGGAAGCGCTTCGTCTAATTGACGAAATTTATCAACAAAAGTACCTTTTGTTTGCTCAACTGAAGACGCCATAGCCGCACTAGATATTGCCAAAGGCAATACAAAAGCACTTAGCGTAAGACCTATTTTTTTCATTGTTAGTCCTAATATAATTTTGTGAGCATACTTTG
Organism: Pseudoalteromonas sp. Z9A6; assembly: GCF_011378805.1. Taxonomy (NCBI): domain Bacteria; kingdom Pseudomonadati; phylum Pseudomonadota; class Gammaproteobacteria; order Alteromonadales; family Pseudoalteromonadaceae; genus Pseudoalteromonas; species Pseudoalteromonas sp. Z9A6. Next base: position 38,084 of record NZ_WTKZ01000027.1, on the reverse strand, counting down.
ACAAATATACCAGTTAGCTTCAATAAATTAGCGACCAAGTACCGTATTTTTAGGGTGATATTCACTTAGTTTTTTAGATTAAAAAGTACAATTATTTTGTAACAAAATACGACTAAATAAATATTGTAAAGGGGGTTTACAAAAGTGGGTTTTAATAATGGTTTTGAGCTGTTAAATACAAGCTTTAGAGCTCGGAAAAAGCACATTAACTTTACCTACTTTGCTAAAAAGTATTGCTTTAGCATTATCAGGTAAACCAATAATCCTATGTATAAGCGTCTCAAACTTCCAACAAGTAAAATGAGCTAAAAGCCCCCTCTACTGAACAAAAATACAGTGAAAACAGCTGAATTATTGGCTCAAATATTGCCGAACTTCCTTAATATTCGCTATTTTTACGATAAATGATAAATAGTTCAATTTTAGGTTGATCTTTAGTGCAGTTTATATTTAAAATCGCCAACCTTTTTATTTGAGGCAAATAAATTCGTCACATTTATCCTCAAATTAATATCGATTACTAGCAAGAAATGCGGTGGGCTTATGGATTTTTACATCCTAAAAAAACAACAAGAACTAATTGCGATTCCAGCAAGTGAGAATAACTGTAAGCAGTATCTCGATTCGGGTTATTTTTATATCGATAAAGTAGCAGCGTGCAACGAAACTAATGCATTAAAGGCGCTACACGCAAAACAAACTAAAACGTTAAAAATTCCATTATTAATGGCACTTTTAGCATTACCGGTTGTTTTTTCAGCTTGGTACAGTTTAACCTAAGGTAATGCACGGCTTAGGCTTGCATCTTTAACTGCCTTGGGTATATTGGCGCTCTTACGGTTTAATTAAGAGCGCGACATGAAAGTCCTCCACACCTCAGATTGGCACCTTGGCCAACAATTCTACGAACACGACCGCCGTGTTGAACATCAAGCCTTTTTTACATGGTTATTAGCCACTCTTGTTGAACAACAAATAGACTTACTTTTAGTTGCAGGCGACATTTATCATACCGCGACTCCAAGCGCTAGCGCCGAAAATCAGCTTTACCAATTTATTAAAGACGCCAAAAAGGCATGCCCACAATTACACGTAGTAATTATTGCGGGTAATCACGACTCTGCAAATCGTATTTTGGCAGCTCAGCCATTACTAGCGCAATTTGATACACACGTAGTAGGGCGCTTTGATGTCGCGACACCCGATGAAACTGTTATTACCATAGATACCAATGGTAAACGCGCTGTAATCGTCGCTATGCCATTTTTACGCGCAAGCGATGTAAGTTTACTTAGCCAAACTGAAAGCGGCTCTAGTTATGCTCAAGGCGTTGCAAAAGCTTATGAACTTGCACTAGAGCAAGCTACTAATATAAACGAGCAAAACTCACCATTAATAGTTATGGGGCATTTACACGCAAAAGGCGGGGATATCTCAAGTGATTCTGAGCGTAACTTAGTAATAGGTGGTGAGGAGTCTATTTCAGCCAATGTATTTGGTAAACAAGCCAACTATGTTGCCCTTGGTCATTTACACAAAGCGCAACAAGTCGCTAAAAGCGATATTATTCGCTACAGCGGCACACCTATACCTATGTCGTTTTCAGAACGTAACTACACGCACCAAGTAAATGTTGTTGAGTTTATTATTGATGAAAAACAACATATTAGTACAACTGTAAACCCCCTTTACATTCCGCGCTCTGCCGATGTAATTGTTTTACCAAAAGGGGAGTGTGTGCCATTAAGCGAACTATGCGAGCAAATTAAAGCGCTCGACACTGCACAAAATACAATAGCGCCTTATTTACGGGTAAAGCTTAAATCAAGCGATACCGACACCACCTTCAGAGAACAAATAGAACAAGCACTTGAAGGCAAGCATATTAAATTTTGTGGTATTGAACGTGTACGTGAACAATCAGCGCAAAATGATGACAACACCGTATTTGAAGATTTAAGCGAAGTTGAAATGCTCAACCCGCTTAACTTATTAGAACAAGCGTTCGCAAACGATAAAGATATGGCAGGGCAAAGTGTACCCGATGAGCTAAAAGCACTTTTAAGTGATGTGATAAACGAGCTTACGGAGCAAGAACAACTATGAAAATAACCGCAGTTCGTATTCATAATTTAGCCTCAATAGTTGATGCTGAAATAGACTTTACTCAAGCCCCATTAAAAGATGCAGGCTTATTTGCGATAACAGGCGATACCGGCGCTGGTAAAAGTACTTTTTTAGATGCGATATGTTTAGCCCTTTATACAAAAACAGCGAGGCTACGCGGTGATAAAGGTAACTTAATTGAGTTTAATGGCGACAGCATTAAGCTTAATGATGCGCGAAACTTGCTACGCAGAGGCACATGGGAAGGTTACGCCGAGGTTGACTTTTTAGGGCAAGATAAACAACTTTATCGTGCGCGCTATACAATTTCACGCACCCATAAAAAAGTAACAGGCAAGCTTAAAGTTGCAGAGCACACTTTAGTTACCCTGCCAGACGAAACCCTAATAGCTGACAAAAGCCACACAATAAAAGAAGTTGAGAGCAAAATAGGGCTTAACTTTGAGCAGTTCTCCCGTGCCGTACTTTTAGCGCAACATGAGTTTTCTGCATTTTTAAAAGCCACTGGCGATGAGCGAGCGCAACTTTTAGAGTGCTTAACAGGCACCGATAAATTTAGCCGTATTGGTGTGCGTATTTTTGAGCGCCATAAAGAGCAAGTAGCAAAGCTTGAAGCGCTCAAAGCAGGCCTTGAAAGCTATACCTTATTAACACCAGAAGAACTCGAGTTACAACAAACCAAGTTAACCGATTTAAAAGCGCAAACCGAACACACTAAAAAAGAGCTGACCAAAACCGAAAAAGCACTTAACTGGTATCAGCAAGCTACAGTGCTTGAGCAAAGCTTACTGCAGGCACAGCAAACCCAGCAACAAGCAAACTCAGCGCTTGAAAGTATCGTTGATCAAAGCGAGCAAGCAAAACAAGCCAAGCAGGCGCTTGAAATAAAAGATAACCGCAGCCGTTTTACTAAATTAACCGATCAAAATACGGCGTTGGATCAGCAAATAACATCGTTTAAAAGTGTTGACCATATATCGGTAATTAACGAGCGTAACACCGCGCTTGCTAAGCATACTGAGCTACTTAATAACGCCAATGAGCAAAAACAAAATGCAGCGCCCGTTATAGCTAAAGCGCGAGAGCTCGACAGCAGCATTGCTTTGCAAACTCAAGCTGTAAAAGGCGCAGAGTCGCAAATAATCAAAGATCAAACTCAACTTGATGAGCTCACACAGCAGCTTAAACAAAGCAATAACGAGCTAGAACTCGCTAATACCGACTCAATTAAAAGCCAGCAATGGCTTAATGAGCATGCACCGCTGCACGTTTTAGCAAAAGACTGGAGCTACTATCAGCAAAGCTTTAATACCTACTTAAATGCACAACAGCAATTAACTGCAAACCTTGCACAAAGCCAAACTCTTAATACCGAGCTTGCAGGTCAGAGCGAGCGTTTAAATACACAAAATAATAAAGTGCAGCAGTGCGAGGCGTTACTTACGAGCGAGCAGTCAGCTTTGCAGGTTTTAAATACTCAGCTTAATGAATTTAATGCAGAGCACTGCGACGCGCAGCTAAAAAGTATTGATTACTTAAAAGAGCAGCGAGAGCGCTATAAGCAATTTAACGCAGAACTAAAACAAAGCACTCAACGCCAACACGTACTTAATCAGCAGCTAAATGTAAGCCAGCAAGCCCATGCTTTACTTAATCAGCATTTAATAACCAGTGAGCAAGCACTTAAAGGCAGCGAGTACGCACTTAACCAAGCGCGCTTAAGAGCCAGCGAAAACGTAGAGCATTTACGCACTGAGCTTCGCCCTAATGAGCCTTGTTTAGTGTGCGGCGCAACGGATCACCCGTATGCGGTAAACCAAAACCAGCAATTAAATAACTTAATTACTGATTTTGAAAATGCTTTTAATACCGCTAAAAAGCAATTTGATCATGCACAAAGCGAGCTGCATAAACATCAAACTCAACATGCTGTATTAACTGCTGAACACGGACAACTTGAGCAAATAATACAAACAGCAAAAGCCAAACAGCTCGACATTAAAAATACCATGCTAGGCGCACGCACAGAGCTTAACGACTTAACGCCTGATCAGCTTGAAGTGACTTATAAGCAGTTAACGGAGCAAAAAGCGCAATACTTTGAGCAGCAAAAGCGCCAGCGTACACTGCAAACCAAAGTAAATGAGCTACAAGCAGCACTTAAAGCAGAGCAGCAAGTACAGCAGCAACTAAGTAATAAACACCTTGAGCTTACACACCAGAAAAACCAGTTAACGAGTAAACATAGCGAGCTAAGTGCGCAAATTAACGAGCTGGGTACAACGCTCAATAATCAATTTGAAAACAGTGATTTTTGGCAGCAACTACAAGCCAATACGCTTGAACTTAGCGAGCTACATGAGCAGGTTACGCAGTATCAGCAAACTCAAACGCAACTTGAACAAAGCCAAAAGCGCCAAGACAAAGCTAGTGAGCAAATAAAGCAGCTTACCCCGCTTGTAAGTAAAAGCGAGCAATCGTTAAAAGCACTTAATGAAGAGCTTGTTAAAGCTAAAAATTTACTAAGCACTGTGCAAAGTGAGCGCTTAGCTTTATTTAATAACGAGCAAATAAGCGCAGACGACTACCAAGCAAAACTTACAAGTGAGCTAGAGCAAAAACAATCGCAGGTTCAAGCGAGTCAAAAAGCCTATGACGACGCGATAAAACAACGAGATGAGCACGCTATAACGCTTAAAAATGTGGAGCAACGCTTACTTGAAAACAGCCAAGAACTAGCAACACTTGAGGCACGTTATAACCAGTGGTTTGCTGACTTTAAAGCGCAATACAGCGATGTAACGCACGAACAGGTCAAAATTTTACTAACGCTAAGTAGCGAGACTATTAAAGCGCATTTAAATCAACACGAGCAGTTAACTCAAGCGTTAACAGATGCAAATGCCGCTTTAAAACAGCAGCAACTTACGCTTGAAAAACACAACAGTAGCGATAAGCCAACACAAAGTGCAGAGGCTTTAAGTACGCAATTAAGCAGCTTAAATGAGCAACAAACGCAGCTGCAAAATTCATTACTAGCAACTAATACCGCTATTGAGCAACACAACCAAAACGCAAAGGCGCTTGAAGGCAAACAAGCCGAGTTAACTACGCTTAAAACACAGGTAGAGCAGTGGCACTTGCTTAATAAAGTATTGGGCGATGCAACGGGTAAAACCATGCGTAACTTAGCACAAACACAAACGTTAAAAATATTACTGCACTATGCCAACAGTCATTTAAAAACACTCAACAAACGGTACGAATTAACCGCAATAGCGCAAACGCTCGACATTGCAATTATCGACCGCGACATGGCCGACGAGCAACGCTCTGTTAATACGCTCTCGGGCGGTGAGTCATTTTTAGTATCGCTAGCGCTTGCACTTGGTTTAGCATCGCTTTCGTCTAACAAAGTACAAATCAATTCTTTGTTTATTGACGAAGGGTTTGGTACGTTAGACAGCGAAACCCTAAGCATTGCAATGGACGCTTTGGATTCTTTGCAAGCACAAGGCAGAAAAGTAGGCATTATATCGCACGTAACACAAATGAGCGAGCGTGTAGCCACTCAAGTGCATGTAGCCAAAAAGCCAGGTGGATATTCCACAGTTGAAATTTCATAAGCAACATTACTGAAAACAAGGAGATACAATGCCAACGTTTACAGGCGAGCAAGCAACACAATACGATAGCCGCATAACCCGTTTAGTGCCTGGTTATGAATTATTACATCAGCTCACTAATGCGCAACTACAAGCAACGCTAAGCGACAATGCGCATATTTTGGTAGTAGGGGCAGGCACAGGCAAAGAAGTACTTTCACTGGCTGCACTAAACCCTACATGGCAATTTACTGCGCAAGATACATCAGCCGATATGCTTGCTATCGCACAGCAGCAATTTGATGAACAAGGCATAACAAGTCGCGTAGATGTACATAATGGCCCCGTTGATAAGTTATCGGTTAAAGCCGATGCCGTTTTATGTTTACTAGTAATGCATTTTTTAGAAGACAACGGCGATAAAAAAGAGTTATTAAAAGCGATTAAAGGAAGCCTTAAAAAAGACGCCAACCTTTATATTGCAGATTTAATGCGCCCCGAAACTTCTTTTGAGCGCGAAGCCCAGCTTACAACTTGCGCGCAATTGGGTTTAACCGAAACAGGTAAAACACAAACAGGGCACGACTTAGAAAATGAGTTTTACCCGCTTGATAGAATGCGCTTTAGCGAATTGCTAAATGAGTGCAAATTTGGCATTCCGAAGCTGTATTTTAAAGCCCTAGGTTTTAGCGGATATGTAGTTTAAGTGTTACAAGCTAAACAAGCACCCGCTATTTAGCACCAATAAAAACACCGAGTGAACAAACTCGGTGTTTTTATATAACCCTCTCTACACCCCGAAGTTTCTCTAAGCGTAGGTCGGTTAAGTGAAGTGCCACCCGACGCACTAATATCCACATTACTCAGATCATTACTGTGTCAGCAACCCTAACCAATCTCTTCAAGTGCTTTCATTGCGGCTTGTGCTTTATCTGTTTGCACAAAAATATGGTCATGATAAAACGCAGCTACCACGTTAGCGCTAATGCCATGCTCAGTCAGCTTTGCCGATACCGCAGCAGTTAGCCCTACGGCCTCTAAGCTTGAATGTACGTTAAGGGTAATTAAATTATATTTACCTTCGTAAGTAATACCTGCTTTATCGGCGGTTTCAGCTTTTAAAAAAAGGGTTAGCCCTTCTTCTTCAGCATAAGTAGCAAGTGGCTCTAAATGAACATAATCAGCCAATTTCCCTGCTAAGCAACAAAAAATATACTCGCCTTGCTTAAGCGCTGGCTGCATTGATCTTAATAATTCGTTTAACTCTAAAATTCCGGCCATGGTCGTTCCTTACAATGTGTTATTTAGTGCCTTTTAGCTGCGCGACTAGCTCGCTTAATCTCGCAATTTTTATATTACTTAATTGCCTGTAATCAAAATATGGGCACACAATAATGTTGTTAGTTGTGTCTATTGCAAACTCGTCGTCGAGCCAATCAAATCGTGCATGCAACTTACCTTGTTGTAATAAGTTTTTAGCGTGCGTACGCCCAGCAATTATATGTAGCTGGTTTTTATTGCTAGTAGCTTTATCTGGGCAAGTAATAGTAGTGTCAGGCGCGCTAAATAGCAGGGCGGTTTTACTGTTTTTTTGCAGTAAAAACTCATCGCGATATTGTTGCCAAGTAGGGGCTTGTTTGGCAAATGAATAATGCTCACTTGGCAGGGAAAATAGCACTTTTGCGTACACGTTAAACACTTTGCGCCAACCATTACCACAGTGCTGGTTTATGGTATTTATTTGCTCGTTAATTACCGGCTCTATACTTTGTAGGGTTTCAAAGTAGGGCATAGGCGGTGCTTTTGCGACATACACGGCTACATTAAAATTATACTCACCTAAACCAACAACTTGCTCTGTCACTTACTTTGCCTTATTTTGCGCTAAAATGCGGTCGAGGTTATTTGCAAAGTTTTGGCGATCGGTTTGACTAAGTGGCGGCGGCCCACCACTCATTTCTACGCCGCTTGAGCGCATGGTATCCATAAAGTCGCGCACGTTAAGTATTGAGCGGATATTCTCGGTGGTATAAAGCTCGCCACGTGGGTTTAGTGCTTGCCCGCCGTTATCAATTACTTCACTTGCTAGCGGAATATCGCCCGTAATAACTAAATCGCCTTTTTCAACGCGTTTTACTATTTCGTCGTCGGCTACATCAAACCCTGACGATACTTGAACGCGACTTATGTATTTTGACGGCGGGATACGCATTGCGTGATTAGCCACTAAAATAGTCTCGATTTTCATACGCTCTGCAGCTCTAAAAAGTATTTCTTTTATAACAACAGGACACGCGTCTGCATCTACCCAAATTTTCATGCTATGGTCATTTTTATTGCTTTAGAATTAATATGATCCTATAGCAAATTTTTTTAATCGGCTAGCAAACTTTATACTCATCTATATTTAGATAATACGTACTATTTATGTAATTTAAAAAGGAGCTTACATGAAGGCTATTAAATACGGTTTACTTATTACGGGGTTGTTTTTTCTTAGTGCTTGCACCAGCCCTCCTGAGGGAATAACACCCGTTAAAAACTTTGATATACAAAAATATAAAGGCAAATGGTTTGAAATAGCGCGGCTCAATCACTCATTCGAAGAAGGTATGGAGCAAGTTACCGCTACTTATTCAATTAACGACGACGGCACAGTAAAGGTCCTTAACAAAGGGTATTTAACGGATGATAAAAAATGGGATGACGCCGAAGGCTTGGCCAAGTTTGTTGAGGGCACCGACACAGGACATTTTAAAGTCTCGTTTTTTGGTCCATTTTATGGCGCTTACGTGATTTTTGAACTTGACCAACCCGATTATCAATATGCATTTATAACCAGTTACAACAAAGATTACTTGTGGTTTTTGTCGCGTACACCAACGGTTAGCAAAGAGCTTAAAGATCACTTTTTAACTAAAGCTAAAGAGTTGGGCTTTGCTACCGATCAGATTATTTGGGTTGAGCAATAAACAATGTAAAGCCCCTTTACAGTAGTAATAAAAGAGTCATCTAACTGTAAAGTAACTTAAATATATTATAGTTATATTGTGTGCACTTGCCGTGAGACAGCAAGTATTAGAAACACTGAATATCCCCTATTGTTGGCAAGCTATATAGCTTGCCATTTTTTTTGCCTAATCTATGAGAAAGTAACGGATCACGTTTTTACTAACTAAGGCTAGTTCAACGCTAAAAACAACCCACTTAGTACAACTAACACGCTATTTAAAACACTAAACCACTTTACGTAGTCTACTAAAAAATTATAAAAAATCATTATAATTAAGACACTTAGGCTCATAAATCCACAAAATAGTAATGCTCCATATCCACCTTGAGTAACTATACAAAGCACCAAGCTTAGTAAAATACTGATCCAAGCAGCTAATAGCAGCTTTTTACGTTGGGGTTCTGTAGGGCGTTTTTTAAATACATCTTTAAAATGATTATACTTAGCCAGCGCAAAACAGTTAAAACTGAGCAGGCATAGGCTAAACCCAAGTAAATCAATCATGGTTTTTGCCTTTTAAGGTTATTAGATTGACTAGGGCTGATTATTTTTGAGTTGTTTTTAGCAGTACGTAATTTTTCGGTTTGTATAAAAAACAATATACTAAATAACAAAAACAGTGCATCAAAAGTAAGTAAAGCCCACTGTTTGTGCATCAAATAGCTAACTATATTACCCTTAGTTGTAAGTGCATTAATAACCGGTACGCTTAAACATGCAACAGCATTTATAGCTGCCATAACTCGCCATTGCAGTGCATCGCGCTTTATAAGTGCTAAAAGAGCAACCGCTAGCCATGTTAAAAAGAACGCGAGTATTTCTTTATCTGCGCGCTCTGCGGTAGTTGGGCTAAGTAGTCTGTTAGCAATAAAAAATGCACACGTTGCCAGTGGAAGCCCCATAATAGTGGCTAGGTTTAACCCCTCAACTAGTTTTAAACCAAATGAAGGTTTAACGTTATTTTTAGTTCGCTCGCGAATTCGTTTAGCCCACATAATACAGCCAGAGCCAATCATTACACAGCCTGCAATACCGCCTAATACGTATAACCAGCGCAACAACCACGTAGCTAAACGCCCTGTATGCATAGAATTAAGTGATTCGTAAAGCGCTTTGCTGCTAGTTAGCTCGTCATCAGTTTTAGCGACCATTTGCCCTGTAGCACCACTAAATATTAAGCGTGGTGCTTGGTCACGCAGTGTTTTACCTGCGCTTACCAATACGGTAATTGTTGAAGCTGCCATATTTGGTTGGTTAACTTGTACGCGAGTAATATCTGCATGAGGCCACTTAGTATAAACCTGATCCAAAATGCTTTGAATCGGCACCATTGATGATTCGCCTTGAGCTTTATCGGTCATGGTATTGCGAGGGGTTACATCGTTAAAAAAGCCACGCATGCCGTTATCGTAAGACGTTTGCGCAGGGTAGGGAAACAACATAAATATGAGCGTAATCATGCCAGTGTAAGTAATCATTAAATGAAAAGGAAGGGCAAGTACAGAGCTTAAGTTATGGGCATCTAACCACGTACGGCTACCTTTGTTACGCCTAAAGCTAAACATATCTTTAAAAATACGCTTATGAATAACCACGCCCGATATAATGGCAATCAGCATAAAAAAGCTAGCAAAGCACACAATCCAGCGTGCTGTTATTGCATCCATGTAATGTAAATCATAGTGCAACCGATAAAAAAAGTTACCACCTTTAGTATCTACAAAGGGCTCAAGCTCTTTCATGGTATTAGGGTTTAGCTGTGTGTTTTCAAACTTACTGCGGCGCTGACCTGGTTCTTTTGGCTTTGCATAACCATAAATTAAATAAGGAATACGTGGCTCGGGTAATGTAATACGCCAGCTTGATGAGTTAGCTCCATGGTTAGCTAAGTAATCAAATCCGGTAATTATTTGTTGTTTTTGCGCTTCTATACGCTGTGTTTGGGCTTGCACATTATGAATGGCTGGTTGATTCCACAACGTTATTTCGTCTCTAAAAAAGCTAAGAGTCCCTGCAAAAAATATTAAATATAATAACCAGCAAACGAGTAACCCTACCCAAGTGTGCAACCAAGTCATCGATCTGAAAAAGCTGTCTTTCATACCCAACCCTTCAGTAATGCAAGCAATCCAATGAACGCACCCGTACTTAGTAAAATACTGATCCACACTGTTTTTAATGATTTAACGCTAAAGGCATAAATAAATACAACGGCATAAATTAAAATGCTAATTGAAACACTAAAAAGCACAGCGTCTTGTTTAGCTATTGGCAACACAAAGCTTAATAACGCAGTACTTGCAGAGGTAAAAGCATAGCCACCAATTATGGCAATAAAAAAACGTAAAAATACCAAAACTCGATAACTGCTTACGCTTTTTACTATAAGCGCAATCACGTTAACCTTATCGAATGGCGAACTGTGCAAAGGTGCCTGCATAGTTAATTAATCCCTTTATTTAAAGCTGAGAATAAAACAAAGGCGCTATTATATATGTTACAAATACAAAAGATAGTTATTCTCATTTGTGATATTTAACTTTTAAGTAAGTTATGCTTACTTAATTACTTAATTACTTAATTACTTAGTAAAATACTGATCTGATATTATTTAATGATATTGCACAGGCTCTATGTAAAGCTTAAGGTTAATAAACTGAGTAAAAATAAAGAGTGAATAACGATGAGCGATCACGAAAAATTAAACTACGTTGAGTTTCCTGCATGCGACTTACCCGCAACTAAGGCCTTTTTTAGTCGTGTATTTAATTGGCAGTTTACCGACTACGGCCCAGAATACACGGCGTTTAGTGGCCAAGGGCTTGATGGTGGTTTTTTTAATGCGCCGCTTAAATCGCTAACTCAAAACGGTGCTGCGCTATTGATTTTTTATAGTAACGACATTCACGCCACGTATAAAAAAGTACAACTCCATGGTGGCACAATATTAAAATCTATTTTTGAATTTCCGGGTGGTTGCCGGTTTCATTTTGCAGAGCCGAGCGGCAATGAATTTGCTGTATGGGCAGAGAAACACTAGATTTAAAAGGGCCTGTAGAGCGAATGAGCTCAAAGATCACGATTTTACTAACTAACGCTCGTTTTAACTAAAATAAACCGATTTTTTACCAACTCATTCATCCTAAATGGCCATTTAGGATGAATATTAAGCATTTAAGGCCAAATAAACATGAATAGTCACCAATTAATAGACCAAGTTAGTAAATGCGTGATCTGTGAACCTAATTTACCTTTAGGGGCTCGCCCTGTTATACAATTTAACCCAAACGCACGTATTTTAATTGCAGGCCAAGCACCTGGAATCAAAGTTCACGAAACAGGTGTGCCGTTTAACGATGCAAGCGGAAACCGCCTACGAGAATGGCTTGGGCTAACACGTGATGAATTTTACGACGCTAATAATATAGCCATTTTACCTATGGGCTTTTGTTACCCAGGTAAGGGTAAAACGGGTGATTTACCACCTCGAAAAGAATGTGCCCCAGCATGGCGAGAGCAATTATTGGCTGCACTACCAAATATTGAGCTTACAATAGTGCTTGGTAAATACGCGCAGGCGTATCATTTACCGGAGACTAAAAAAATGCCACTTACGGAGTTAGTAAAATCTTGGCGTGAGTATTGGCCAAATTATTTAGTACTTCCACATCCGAGTCCGCGTAATAATATATGGCTTAAAAAGAATCCATGGTTTGAACAAGATGTACTTCCAGAGCTGGGTAAACGCATTTCTACTATTTTAAATAAGTAATACTTCTAGCATTAGGATTTATTGTAAAGGGGCATTATACCAATCCGCAATAATACTTAATCATTTTGCGGGGCTAAACGTGTCGCTACCTGTGTTAAAAAACTCTCATTTATAACAACTAAATAGCGAATTTTTTGCCTAGCTATCAACACGTTTTTCTATCCTCAAAATAGATCACTTAATTAAGCGAATTGGTATGCAGTTAACTTAAAATTAACACTCTAATTAAAAACAATAACAAACGAGGCTGTCTAATTTGAATGCATCTATATTAACCGAAGTAATACTTCCGTTCGCTCTTGCACTTATTATGTTTGGTATGGGTCTTGGGCTCACAACAACCGATTTTACTCGTCTATTTAAAAACCCGCTTGGCATTGTCATGGGTTTAATAGGCCAACTTGTAGCAATGCCTTTATTAGCATTAGGGCTGTGTTATTTACTTAACCTAGCAACGCCTATCGCTATTGGATTAATGATATTAGCTGCTTGCCCCAGCAGACGATGCTACTTTTTCTATTTTAACTACTTCATTAGGGCTATTTTTTATTACCTTAGTGCCAGTTGCTATAGGCATTTGGTTACGTCACTTTAAAAGTGATTTTGCCATTAAAGCAGAGCCGTTTTTTAGACGCTTCTCGTTGTTTTTTATGCTTATGATGATTGCCGCACTAGTAATAAAAGAGCGCGATTTATTAGTTAGCTCATTTAACGATGTATTTTGGGCGTGCATAGTGCTTAATATTGGCTCAATGGTTGTTGGTTGGTTAATTGCTAAGTGTTCAAAATTAAATTTAACTGATTCGCTGACGCTTTCAATTGAGGTTGGAATTCAAAATGCATCGTTAGCTATTTTAATCGCTATTAGCTTTTTAAATAAACCAGAATACGCAGTTACCGGTGGCGTGTATGGCCTTGCCATGTTTATAGGGCCACTGCTATTAATTGGCGGGTTAAAGCTTAAAAATAAACTTACCTAGGGCATGTTGACCAAGTTACTTTAATTTATGGCTGCGGATAACGTAGACGTAAACTCCAGTCTAAAAATACCACCAGACAAATGTGTGCACTGCACTCATCGCGCCAACAAGTTGTAAGCTTATAAAACACTCTCAAGCTTGAATATTGCGCCAGGCGCTGAGCTTGCTCGCGCAAGGAGCGAAGCTCCTAATTACTAAGGCGCATTTTAGGATGAAATAGGAGTGTAAGTAATACGGTAAAAAAGCAGTTAATTATTTGGTTACGGAAGCAGCGCCTCAAATATGAGGCGCTACTTTAAAACTTACTATTTGGTTTGCATGTTTTTAGCGCGTTCTTCTGCATCTATCAATGCTTGCGATTTAGGCGCGCGTTTTTTCTCTTCTATTTTGGGCTTTTCAGTTGAGTCAGGATCCCAGCTTGAGTCTAACGACAAGTTAGCAAATGGATTGTTACTGTCTGCTTTTTTAGGCTCACTTACTGGCTCATCAACTTGCGGTGTTGTTTGTGTTTGCTCAGGTGTTGCGCTTTGTTTTTTAGGCATCGGCTTTTCACCAGGTAATGGTGCATCTGGATTAAATGTACGTACCTCTGGTTCTTTAAAGTCTTGCTCTGTTGTATATGTAGTCGATTGAGCGTCAGCTATTTGCTCTGGTGCGTGTAAATCTACAACCGGCTCACTCGCTGTTACTGGCTCAGGAGTACTAATAACCGGCTCTACAGTGTTGTGTTCGGCTTCTATTGGCGCAGGTTCCATTACTTGCGCTGTATGGTGCTTACGTTGTTTTTTTACAGGCTTTGCATCTGGATCAAAGTCGCGTACTTCTGGCTCATTAAAGCTGCTGGCATTTTTAATACGCTCTAAGGTTGTTTTTGCTGCTGCTTCAAACTCGGCTGTATTAGGCTCAGGTTTTTGCTTTACTTCGTTAAACGTAGCGGTACTTGTTTGCTCTAAAGTATCAATTGAGTTAAGCGGTGTAGGCTCAATTTTGCTTGTTTGCACTTGTGTAGCTACGTTGTTTTGCTCATCTGAAATTTGCGGTGGTGTATGTTCAATATCAGCATTTTGTGTAGTGTTCGTAGGCTCTAAAGGCTCTTCATTTGCCTCTACGCTGCTCTCAACTGGTTTATTATTTTGAGTTACTTCGTTGATGACAACAGGCTCAATCTCTGGCTCTTTTGTAGTGTCAGGTTTAGCTGGCGTAGCAATTTTTTCTGATTTAACTTCAGGTGGAGCCGCTATAGTCGGTTCTGCCATCGCTTTACTTTGTTTTGCACGGCGCAGGCGCACGACTATCATAGCGCCAATAAGTATCACTATAACAAGTATTAAAGTGGGTAAAAGTAACGAGCTTGGGCTCTGCGCTACAGGTTGCGGCGCAATTACTGGCGCTGGTTTAGTTAACACAGGTGCTGGTTTTACAGGTACAGGCTTTTCAAGCGTAGGTTGCACGTTTTGCTCTGGCGTCGCCGGTTGTACTTGCTCTATCACAGCTTCGTTTTTTTGCTCTGTAACTACTTGCTCAGGTACTGCTGTTGTTGGCTCTGCATCAATTACTATTTCGTTACTGTTGGTATTTAGCTGATCGTTAATTTGTTGTTTTTGATCATCAGTTAAATTAAGTGTTTGCTCGTTGATGCTATCTTTAACAGCTTCTTCAGTGAGTTGTATTACAGGGGCAGGTTCAACAATTTTAGGTTGCGGCTGAGTAATAATCGCCGGTTCAGGCTCTATTATTTGTGGCTTAGGTTGTGCTTGAATTTCTTTTGGCTTATTACAGTTATTTTTGTAATCACGCGCTGCCTTACGATATTTTTGACTCGCTTTATTATTACTATTTTGCTGCATTTCTTGTTTAATTAAAATGCACATAGCTTCGTTGTATGCAGCACTTTGCGCACTATAAAATAGGGCAAAGCAAAGGGTAAATCTAATTAGTTTTGATATCATAAAGTTATGCGCGCTTAAATATTAATAGTTTGATTTTAAGCGCAAAATTGAAAGTTATCCAGAGTAATACGACTAATCAATAACCATAAGGCTGCGATATTCATCGTAAGCAAATTGGTCTGTCATACCGCTTATATAATCTTGAATTAATCTACAGCGATAATAAAATTCATACGCTGCAAAGTGATCGGGCTCTTCTTGCATTGCATCTATTGCGTGTTGGTAACTATTTAAGTGCTTTTTAGAGAGCTTTTTAACAAGTCGCGACTCAATTAATAAACGTGAATCGCCATTTAGAGCGCGCCTAAAGTCATCGCTGTTCAATTGCAGTAGCGGTTTGTAGCAATCGAGTAAGCCATTAATTATTCTATAACCTTGCAGCTCTAATTTTTCGACTTCTTTATTTGAAAAAACATGCTCAAGTGCAACTTGCTTTAGCATTTTGGTTACAGCGTGTAGATGGCTTCTATCTTCTAAAAGTGCTTGGTTAAAGTCGCCATGATAAATAGGTTCTATATTTTCAATAAAGCGTTTTGCAGCATGTCCAACTAGCGGATGTAAAAGTGCTACGCGCAGGTATATAAAAAATTCGCTGTTAAAGTTATACGGTTGTGCTTTGGCGCGCTCATGTGCGTAGTCAACTGCTTTATCTACAAAAGTTTGGTGCTCAGTGTCGTCTATTGTTAGGTTTATGAGTGCTTTTTTATAATGACTTTTAAGCTGTGTACATAAGAATTCGGTGCTTATGATCCCTTTTTCAACAGCATCCTCTATATCGGCTAGGCAATACGAAATGTCGTCGGCGGCTTCCATTATATAACTTGCTGGATGGCGGCAATATTGCTCAATAGTGAGCTCTTTTTGTAGCGCTTCAACAAAGTTTTTTTCACTGTAGTAGTAACCCACTTTCTTCATTAAGTAGTTTTTATTTTGCGGTATATCTTTTGTATCAAGCCCTGCAGGGCGAGTGTATTTTAAAATACCAGCACTTTGGCTGTAGGTTAAATTAAGCGTTTGCAGCGAATGAATTATACGTATGCCTTGAGCGTTGCCCTCAAAGTTACAAATATCAAGCGCAAGGTGTTTAAAAACAACACCTATACCGGTATTTGGCTCTTTACAGCGCTCGGGTGTTACGCTTGCTAGGTTGTTATTAAACCAGTGGTTTATTGCCGCTTCACCAAAATGTCCAAACGGTGGGTTGCCTATGTCGTGCATTAGGCAGGCCATTTCTACTAAGCTTTCTAGTGGGCGTTCTAGGTCGGTTAAGCCGTAATCTTTTTGTTGTTGGTAGCTTAAATTAGCAAAAATACGTTGCACTATAAAACGACCAACCTGTTGTACCTCAAGCGAGTGAGTAAGGCGAGAGCGTACAGCTGCGTTGCGTTCAAGCGGAAACACTTGGGTTTTTTGCTGAAGCCTGCGAATAGCGGCACTATTAATAATACGTCCACGGTCGCTTTCTAGCGCCATTTGTAAGTTAGAGGTTGTGCGGTACATTCGTGCTGGCGTTATTTTTTTACTAAAATCTATGGTCATCTTTATACTTATCCTTTTAACAATTGATGACTGGCATAGTTTTTAGCACATAGTCATTTGTCTTTAATATACAGGGTTTAATCTATCAGTTTGTATCATAAAGTAACAACTTGCTTTAAAATAATTTTTTGAATAATTGTTGTGCATTTATAGGTGTTTATAATGAAACAGTGGATTTTAAAGGCAGTATCAATTTGCCTAATGTTAGGAATGAACAGCGCGTTTGCTGCAAAAGAGCAAACTGTGGTGCTTGTATCAATTGATGGCCTGCGTTGGGATTATATTGAAAAACACGGTGCGCCAAATTTAAAAGCAATGGCCGAGCGCGGTGTTCGCGCACAAAAACTAGTACCTGTTTATCCAACTAAAACGTTTCCTAACCATATTTCTATTATTACGGGCTTATTGCCGGTAAACCATGGCATTGTTGATAATAGCTTTTGTGATAAAGCGCGTAAAAACGACTGTTACAGCATGGGCAAAGCATTGGGCGATAGCACTTGGGTGAAGGGGATTCCGCTTTGGAATTTAGCAAAAATGCAGGGACTTAAATCGGCTACTTATTTTTGGCCTGAGTCAGATGCATTATTTAACGGCATGACACCAGATTACTTTTATCACTATTCTAAATACAGCGATTACCAAAGCCGTGTTGATCAAATTATTCAGTGGTTAAGTTTACCAAAAGCACAGCGCCCACGTTTTATTGCGAGTTACTTTTCGCTAGTTGATAGCATGGGTCATGAGTTTGGACCAGACGCACCACAAACGCGAGATGCAGTTAAACAACTTGATGAATTAATGGGACAATTACAAACCCGGTTAAGTAAATTAGAGCAAGAGGTAAACTTAGTTATTGTCTCGGATCATGGTATGGCGAGTATAGATCCAGATAAAAGTATTGATGTAACCACACTGCCTCAAGATGAAAACTTTTTAGTTAAAAACACCGGTCCACGTTTACTTATTTATACTCAGCCTGATGCTAAAAATGCTGATATTGAAGGTTACAAAGCACGCTTACGGGATGCGTCAAACGGTCGCTATACAGTATTAACTGACGAGCAGTTAGCAGCGTACCATTACAATAAAGGCACTCGCGTAGGCGATATTGTGGTGCAAACTACAGCGCCAGCGGTATTTACCAATGGTAAAAAACCAACCTATTTAGGGACTCACGGTTATGCATATACCGAGGATATGGCAGCATCATTTATTGCTGTAGGCCCTGCATTTAAACAAGGTGTAAGCCTTAAAGAAGTGAGTAACCTTGATATTTACCCAGTACTTGCAAAAGTGATGGGGCTTAAATTGTTAAATAAAGTAGATGGCAATGGTAAAACATTAATGCCAGCAATTAAGCAAAAAGTGGTTGTGCATTAGCTTAATCTATAAGAGCGCGTAAGCGCTCTGCAGGGAAGAACATGTTAAAACTTTAAAGTGGGCTATTTAGCCCACTTTTTTATTGGGCAGCTTATTTAAAGTTAGCAATACTTGTTTTTGTAGCAGTAACCGTGCGAATTGCATACGCTTGGTTTGTAATACCAAATGCAATACCGTTTACGCTCCAGTTAGGGTTAGAGAAGTAATCGTACTGAGTTGCGCTACCGTAAACGTGCGGGTAAGCCATTATACTTGCAAACTCGTTTTGTACGCCGTGACCCATGCCATCTACATATACACCGCCAGATGTGTCACCTTGTTTGCGTGAATGCGCTAAACCTTGGTTATGACCAAGTTCGTGTACAAATGTAGTTGCACCACAATCAATTGCAGTGATTGAGTACATACGGCTGCTCATTGAGCTGTATAGATTGCCATTAGTGCCTTGGCCAACCCATGCTAAACCACATGAAATAAGCCCATTGCCAGCACTTTGACCAGTACCTAATACGGCAATCATGTCGGCTTTCCAATCGCTGCGTAAACCATCTACGTAGCTGCTATTTGTAACCGAATCTAACCAATCTTCAGACGGCGTTACTGCGTAGTCACCTAAGTTTTGTTTGCCAGCTAAGCGTAGTGTTATATCAACGCCATTTTGGCTATATACTTGATTACTAAAAGCAATTAGTTGATTTATTTTAGTGTCAATATTACTAGTTGCAGCAGCTGATTGGTCGGTATATAAAATACCGATATCGATTGTTTCTGCTTGCGCAACACTTGCTGCACATAATGCCGCAGCCAGTGCGGTTGTTGTGATTACTTTTTTCATTATTGTATTTCCTTACTCTTGTTGTGGTTGGAACTGTTTTTAACTTGGTTGAGATCATAAAAAGCAGACACACTAAAGCTGCCTTATAGTGCGGCTTTAATTGCTTTTTATACTTTTTGGTTAGCCATCAATTTTTGGTGCAAATATATCGATGCTTTTATCTGATTTGGGCTTTGGTGCGGTTACTTCATGCTCTATGTGGCTTTTATATAAATCGCGTTTTGCTGCAATCCATCCGTACTTACCTTTACTTTCGAATACATAGTTGCCAGAAGGGGCAGTAAATTGGCCATATACGGCATCTTTACCTACCGTTAAAACGGTATTATGCATGCGACCGTCAACACCCACTATTTTACCAAATATGCTCTTATCGCCATTTTCAGACTCAACCACATTAGTCACCTCTGCGGTGAATGTTTCGGCTGTTTGCGGAATAGCTAAATCAAAGTTTTCACCAGTCTCTAACGCCTGTAAAGAATTTAAATCAAACTCAATGTAGGCTTCGTTATGTAAGTCGGTAGGTAAAACTTTTGCGTTTATAAGCACTTGCTTTGCTTTGTCTGATAGGCGATTTACGGCATCAAATTCTTCAAACGGTAAGCTGTTGTCAGGGGCAACAATGGGTTTAACGGTAATTGGATCTTTACTCATATCAATAGGTGCAGGGGGATGCGTATTGCGCGTTTTTTGTAAATCAATAGGAACAAAATCAATAGCAACAGGCGCGATAGGTTCGCCCGTTTCATCTGCATTAAAAAATAGCCCATAAACTGCAAATGCCGATAATGGCATAGCAATTAGTAAGACGACAGATCTCTTCATTTGTTTCTCTTTTAGTGTTTTTGGTTAACTATTTGTTACGTTTTATATTATTAAATGGATTAGATCAAGATAATAAATGTAACCGAAAAGAATTATTTCTTAATTTTATAATTCCTTATAAAATATAAGGATATTTATTTTTGGTGTGTTTTTTGCTCTTTTTGGTATTGGTTTTTAGTAGTGTTTACGCGGGCTTTGGCGAAGTTACAGGTACTTGTTTGTTTAGTTAAATACAATGGTTAAAAGTGACTTTTTAACGTTAATTACAATGAAAAATAAAAAGTGAATTTATTTCACCTTTTGTAAACCAATCGCTAATTGCAATGTAATTATTGGGCACGTATGTTGTGTGCTGCATAAATGCATTACGAGGAATTTATGAAGGTGTCTGATCAGTTGCTTAACCGAATTACAGCAGGACTTGTGGCTGTAATTATTGGTTTTTCGAGTTCTATTGCATTAATTTATCAGGTAGTGATAACCCTTGGTGGTACGCCCGATTTAGTAGCTAGTTGGATTTTAATGCTCGGTTTAGTGATGGGCACAACGTCAATTGGTTTATCGTACTATTACAAAGTACCTGTTTTAATTGCGTGGTCTACCACAGGAGCTGCATTACTTATTTCAAGTGCCCAAGGGTATAACTTAAATGAGGCTATTGGCGCGTTTATGCTCAGTGCATTGCTCGTGTTTTTGTCGGGGGTTACGGGCTGGTTTGAAAAAATAATGAACCGAATTCCAAGTGAGCTTGCATGCGCCATGTTGGCCGGCGTGCTTGTTACCTTTGGTATCGATGTGTTTAATTTTATGAACGACATGCCTTTAGTAATTGGTTTAATGGTCGTTATGTACTTTATTGGTAAACGCTTTTTTGCCCGCTTTGCTATGTTAAGCGTGCTTATTATAGGTGTATTACTCGCTTGGCAAATGGGCCATATTGATACCAGCGCGCTGCACTGGAAAATGAGCGAATTTGCTTATATTGAACCCGCTTTTCACTTGCAAGCATGTATTAGTATAGGTTTACCACTTTATATAGTTACCATGACTTCGCAAAATTTACCGGGTATTGCGGTTTTAAAAGCACATAAATATAAAGCGCCTATATCTGCATCTCTTAATGTTACTGGCTTTGTAAATATGCTTAGCGCTCCTTTTGGAGCCTACTCTATTAATTTAGCCGCTATTACCGCAGCTATTTGTATGAGTGATGAGGCGGATAAAAATCATGATAAACGTTATTGGGCGAGTATAGCGGCTGGCGTATTTTATATTTTAATGGCGCTGTGCGCAGCTACATTAGTTGGCTTGGTGGCAAGTTTACCGCAGGCTCTTATTTTAGCTTTGGCGGGCATTGCGCTATTTGGCACCATTGCTAATAGTTTGCAGCAAGCCCTTAGTAGTACTGAATATACTGAGGCCGCAATAGTCACTTTTTTAGTAACTGCATCTAACTTAACATTACTCTCAGTGGGGTCTGCTTTTTGGGGGATTATAGCGGGTGTGCTAACGCTTATTATCACCAGGAAAGACTAAAAGCTTTATTGTGTACAAAGAGCCGTTGGTGAATATTTAAAACAAAATTATAGTTTATTTATATCATTAAAATAGTTTAACTAAGCTTATAAAAAAGGCTGCAATTGCAGCCTTTAGCTTTACAAAACAAGATTTACCTAAGCAAAAGTATGATGGCGAGTTACACTAAACCGATTAAGTATATGATGCATAACATATACGGCGCACAGACTTAATATTATAGCCACAGATACTGAACTAAACCGGTACATTGCACTATAAACAAGATCTTGGCCTGGCCCGAGTGAATTTCCAAACAAAATACCAAATGTAGTCAACACACCAAAACCAATGCCAGGTATGCCTCCGCCTAAAATATGAAAGCGCGCAAAAACAAACGAAAGTATCCATAAAATAGCCATCGGAAAAAGTAAAAAATCAGAGTGACTATACAAAAATAGTTGCGATAGTAACGCTGCATTACAGCCTATAAGCGTTCCAATTGCTCGCTGCCAACCGGCCATACCTGCGGCTTTCCAGCACAACGAAAATAAAATAAGCACAGAAGCTGCCTGCGCAGATATTGAGTCTTGTAAATCAAGAACCTGAAAAACAACAAAAGAGAGCGTAGCCACGGTTGAGCATAACAATACCTCATGGCGAATACTTTCTTTTGCTTTAGCTGGCATTACTCGCCCGGGCCTTGCGGTTACATCAGGAAATAGGCCATGCATTAATGCTCCAATAATAACGGTTAAAAATATAGCCAAACCATTAGTTAAGATTAATGGATAAATACTGCTTCCTTGATCAACATAGCTGGAAAAATGTAGCTGAATAGAAAGACTGATCACGCCTAAAGCGCCAAATAAAAAGGCACTACCGCTACTCATTTGGTGAAATAAAAAGCAGAAAACACCAAACACTAACAATGCCATAACGACTGGCAAGTGAGAAAACAATCCCTGCATTATCAGCACGATAAGTGCGCTAAATGCAGCAGATGCTATAAATTGATTTATAAGCCCACGACTTAACGTAGGTACCATGCCCAATATCAACATAGGATAAACGGTAAAAAATATACCATTGGGCCAGTTCATTAATTTACTAATGGTAAAGCCAAGGGTACACCCACCTGCAATGCGCAGTGCTTGGCGAAGGCCATTGGAGTCTAATTGTGGGCCTTGGCTAACAATTTGAGTCATAAAGCCTCCATTAATAAATGTAGTGTAACCAGCTAATAAACCTGATTTGTGCAGAGCCAAACCATTGCCCAATTGTTGATTCTGGTAATAATTGTACTGTTGCACGTGAGCCACTAGGCATGTTTGCTATTAAGTCTTGATGATTTATCAGCTTTAAGTGAATGCGTTGACGCTGTGCATCACGCACCCAGCGATTACTGGTTTCTGTTGTACTTAGCAAACCATTAGCACTAAGTTGACCACTGCTAACGCCTGCTTCAAATGTTTCAAGTATTGCGTCGTAAACTTCACCTGGACGGCTATCAAATACTACGCGCGCTTGTGTGCCTTGCTTCATATTTGAGAGTGACTTTTCTCTAAAGTCGGCAACTAAATCTGCCTTTTTAGCGACAATAGCTAATAACGGGCTGCCTGCAACTGCGTATGCGCCGTTTAATAATTGTAAGTTAGCAACTACGCCGTCACTTAATGCGCGCACTTTTGTGTAGGATAAATTTAGCTCAGCTTGCGCTAACTGGTTTGCAGCGTGGCGCATGGCTAAGTTTTTGTTCCCTGAGTCACCTCTAGCTAAAACCGCTTCAGCTAACTGCGCTTCAAGGGCTGCAACATTTGCTTTACTCGCTTCAAAATTAGCACGAATGCTTTCAAGTTCTTGCTCCGATATAGACTTTTGCTTATAGAGCTTTTCGCCTCTGCTTTTTAATAGTTTTTGCTCATGCTGTTTAGCGTTTGCAGCACTTATTTGTGCCTCAAGCGCTTTAACATTGGTATCAAGGCGTTTATTTTGTAATTTGGCATCATCAAGGGCGAGTTGAGCTTGTTCTTTAGCTAAATTATATGGGCCTTCATCGATACTAAATAATATATCGCCTGCTTTAACTGATTGGTTATTACTAACTTGCACACTAGTGACTCGGCCACTAATTTGCGGTGATATTTGCACAACAGGGTGATAAACACGTGCTTGTGGTGTCACAGGCAAAACCATATCGGCCACTAAATAGTAAATAAATACTAAGATAAACCCTATGAGAGAAAACCTTACATAGCGTGCAAACTTTTGATCCGGTGTCATTTTTAGCCTTACTTATTAACTTGAATACATTTAAGGGCGTTTTGCTCCATTTTGATCAAACCAAATGCAATCGCATCTAGTTGCTCAACAGATAAACCGCTGTATAACTGATTTTTTATATCGGAAATAGTCTCTTGCAATGAATGTAAAATGGCATCACTTTGCTCAGTAAAATAGAGTCTTTTACTGCGCTTATCATGTTTGTCTACACGGCGAACAATTAACGATTGCTCCTCTAATTGCTTAAGTGTACGAGTCAGTGAGGGCATTTCTATCCCTAAGCTATTAGCAAGTTCAAGTTGTGTTAGTCCCTCACCACGCATACTAATATGCATTAGTGCAGTCCAGCGCGATTGAGTAAGTCCTAAAGGCTCAACCGCAATGGTTACCGCTTCGCGGCATAAGCGATGAACTCGGCCCATATTACCGATAACAGTTAAATCGAGTGTTTCGTGAAAAGGTTTGTGTGTAGGCATAGCCATCCCAACATAGTTAGCAAGCTAACTATTTTATCATTACTTAGCTTGCTAAGTAAATATGTGTAAGTGCGGGAAGTGGCAAAATATTTGCTAAACCTCACTTGTAAAAATGGTGAGGTTTAGCAGGAGTTTAAAAGTTAAGTAAATTAGCTGGGGAGTATTGATCGGTAAGTACTTTTGTATCTGCGGGCCAATCTTGATCGTTTTTAGTAAATTGCATAAATTGGCTAATTGCTTTTATGTCTATACCGTATTTTACTAATTTAGGGGCGAGAGCATTTACACGTGTGTTAATTTGCGCTTCGCTCGGCATTGATTTAAGTCCCGCTAAAATAATACGGTTACTACGATTTTCGCGACTTACATTTATAAAGTCGCCAAATACAGCGTGGTAAGTTGCCGACTCATGTTCATAAAGTTTACTACTTGAAAACGTATTTGCAGCTATAACACCGCCTTCGGCTAGTACGCTTTGTACTTCTTCAAAAAACTCTTTAGTAAGTAAATGCTCCGGGATATAGTCGCCGTTAAATGCATCCAAAATAATCCAATCATACTTTTGCTTTTTAATAGCGGCACGTTTTATAAAAATACGGCCATCTTGCACGCTTGATGTCACTAAATCGTTTTCTATAAAGTTAAAGTAATCGCGTGCAACTTTAGTTACTGCGGGATCTATTTCAACATTATGAATTTTTGCAGTGGGGTATAGCTCATGAATAACGTTAGAAAGCGTACCGCCACCTAGCCCTATAATAAGTACATTTTTAGGGTTATCGGCTACTAAAAGGCTCGCAAAAGTCAATTTTGTGTAATTAAAAATAAGTTTGTCGGGATTGTTTTTATACATACAGCTTTGGCTTGTTTGGCTACTTTTAGTATTAAATTTAAGGCAACGTAAGTCGCTCGTTTCTTCAACAATAATATTGCGATAAAGCGAGCGCTCTTCGTGGATAACTTTACTGCACGCAAAACCGGAAAATGCAATTAACGGCAGTAGTAAATATTTAAGCATGAGCAAGCTCCTTATTATTAGCCAAGGTATTAATTACAATCGCGACTAAACCCAGTGAGCCAAGCGTTAGAGCAAAGGCACTAATAATAGTATTTACGTCAAACGCGAGTACAAAGTAAAACGAGGTAATTATAGTACCCAGTGCACTGCCAAGCGTACTTACAAAGTATAAACGCCCAGCGACTTGGCCGCTTTTATCGCTATCGGTTACCAGTAAGCGCACAGAGTAGGGCGAGATCATGCCTAAAATAACGGTAGGTATAAAAAATAAAGCAGTTGACGCTAAGAGTGAGCCGTAGCGGCTATCTTCAATATGGGTAAATATAAATTCCATTATTGGCTGCGAAAATAATGTAATAGGCACCACCATAATGCTGGCTATTAAAAATATTAAACCATATTTGGTAAGTGATGCATTTTTAGTGCTGAGTTTACCGCCAAGTAAATACCCAAAAGATAAACTAAGCATAAATACTGTAATTATACTGCCCCAAATATGTACGCTACTACCAAAAAAAGGGGCGAGAATTCTCCCTCCTAAAAGTTCAATCCCCATAATGCAAAAACCGCTGCAAAAAGCTAAAAAGTAAATTAACGCGTTTGTTTTTATGCTCATGTAATTATCGTTATGTAACTTAAGTAGAACACTATACTAACGTGATGACACAGCAGTCGCTAGTGCATTAATTAATCGCTCAGTGATTTTTTAAAAAGAAGTTTTGTTATAAAGTAACACATGCTACAATTTTGTTATACTATAACACTTGCTTAGTTAATCAATCACATGAAGTACTCTTTAATTTATTTAGCCTGCCTAGGAATTAGTGCGCCCAGTATTGCCCAAGATCAAAAAGAAGAAATCGAAAAAATATCTGTCACTTATAAACAAGCTTATCGCGGTGATATTCCTCAAAAGCAAATGCCACAATCTATAGTTAGTATTAATAGTGCTGAGCTTAATAAAAAAGGAATTACTCAACTACAAGATGCGCTTGATTTTTCAGCTAGTATTTCACGTAAAAACAATAGCGGTGCATTGTGGGATAGCTTTTCTATTCGTGGCCTTTCGGGTAACGAAAATATGCCATCGGGCTATTTAGTTAATGGCTTTAGCGGTGGGCGTGGATTTAGCGGCCCGCGCGATGTATCAAACATTGAATATATAGAAGTATTAAAAGGCCCAGGCTCAGCACTTTATGGGCGCTCGGAGCCTGGCGGTACTGTAAATATTGTGACTAAAAAGCCACAGTTTGAGCCCCAAGGTGAGCTAAAATTAAGCCTAGGCAGCGACAGCTTTAACCGTGTTGAAGGCGATTACACAAACGGCATTAACGATACCACCGCGTTTAGAATAAATGGCGCATGGCAAGATAGTGACAGCTACCGCGATGAGGTATACACCAATAAAAAGGTGATTACGCCGTCTATATATCATCAAATAAACGCATCGACCAGTGTAACTTATGAGTTTGAATACGTAGATTTAGCTCAGCTATTCGACCGTGGTGTTGTCGTACTCGATAACGATTTTGACACCCTACCAAGCTCGCGCTATTTAGGTAACCCAAACGATGGAGATACGCAGGTTTACTCTCGAGGCCACCAAATTACGTTAAATCACGATATTAACGAGGAATGGTCACTTGTTGTAGGTGCAAATTATCGAGACTCTAGCTTAACGGGGTTTTCGTCAGATGCAGAACTTGCACCGTCACGCCAATCGTTATTTGACGATGGCCGCACACTTACCCGCCAGCAGCGCTATCGCGACTACGAAGTAGAAGATTTAAGTGTAAAGTTTGAGATAAGCGGAAGTTTAGATACAGCCGGCATTTCGCATCATTTATTAATAGGTATTGATGCATATAAATACGATTTGCGCACGGCGCTTTCTCGTTATCGTGGCGGTAATGGCACTTATACTATTGATATTTTTGAGCCTGATTATTCTGGTGAACGTCCTGCTGTTTCGCTACTTTATGAAAATGATGAAGAGCAAAATGCTTACGGTATTTACATTCAAGATCAAATAGATATCACTGATAAGTTTAAACTTTTACTTGGTCTTAGATTTGATAGCGTAGACCAAGATATTTTAGAAACCAACAGCGGTGTGTTTTCAACCAGTTCTGAGAGCCAAATAAGCCCACGCGTTGGCGTAGTGTACGAACTAAATAATACAATAACCTTTTACAGCAGTTACTCTGAAGGCTTTTTACCACTGAGCGGTACTGATGCAAACGGCGACCCGTTTGGCTTTGAGTACAGCGACTCGTTTGAAGTTGGTGCTAAGTTTGAATACTTAGGTGTAAACGGTACTGTGGCATTTTTTGATGCTTCTAAAAGTAATATGTTAGTGGCAGATCCTGTAAACGTTGGTTTTTCGGCTCCCATTGGTAAAGCTGATAGCAAAGGGGTTGAGCTTGATTTAAATACCTATATTACCGATGCAACAGCATTTAACTTATCGTACGCCTATATAGATGCCACCACAGCAAACGACATTATTAATGCCGATTGGGGCGTGCCAATAGAAAAAGGCAGCCCACTGGTAAATGTACCAAAAAACAATCTAAACCTTACACTTAGCCATCAAACAGCATTAATGGGTAAAGAGCTTGAATTTGGTGCAAGTTACCAATATACCAGCAGCCGCCTAGGTGATGCCGCAGATTTGAGCTTTAGACTACCAAGTTACCAATTGGTCGGCCTGTTTGGTCAATTAAATTTAACAGATAAAACAGAGCTAAATGTGAGCATTAATAACATTTTTAATGAAGACTACGCTCAAAGTAGTTACAACGCTTTGTGGGTTTATCCGGGGGCGCCTACGCAATTTAAAATGTCGATAGCTTATAATTTTTAATAGCTTAGCTTATTAAGCTTTTAAACAGTTTTCATCCTGAAGCGTCTTAATTTAATAATTAAGGCGCTTTTTTATTTAAATTAAGGTTTCTTAAGTTTTCTTTAAGTTTCGCTCGCTAAGTTACAAACATACACTTTATATGAGCGATGTTTATGCAATTAGCACACCTACCTTCATCACCCGTTTATATTCAAAATAACTCACGCTTTGTTAGTGCTCGCGTTAATGATGAGCATAGAAGTGCGTTAGAAAACACAGTTAAAGAAGGGTTTTTAGTCGCTTACAACGCCACGCTTACCTCTTTTATGCCATTACTTTGCCAATACACGACAAACGAAGGGCAATGCACATTGGGTTTAAGGCAAGCAACAGCTCCTCTATTTATAGAGCAATACTTAGCACAGCCCATTGAGCATTTTTTACCTGAGAACACACAGCGTAATAAAGTATTTGAGCTTGGCAATCTATGCTCTACACATCGCAAAGCAACGCTTGGGCATTTTATTGTTGTTAATGAAGCCCTGCAAAGTGTAGGAGCAAAACATTTAGTATTTTGCGCCACTAAAAAAGTACGTGCACTGCTGCGCTTATTAGGCGTTAACTGCACTGAAATTGCTGTGGCAAACAGTTTTGTTGTTGAGCATCCGCTAAGTTGGGGAAGTTACTACGCTAATCAGCCTACCGTAAGCGTTGTGAGTTTAGAGCAAGCTCACCAACAAGTATTAAATACCCCAATGCTTTATAGTTTGATGCAGCAAAATCACTCAAATATCAATTCTTTGGTAAATGCGTTGGTGAATGTATGAATTACTATAATACCCATGCAATATCGCCATTAATTATTGCCCATAATAAAGAGCAAACACTTGAAATTAACGGTGATGAGTTTAACCAGCAAATACAAAAAGTAGTAAAAATACTACATAGCTTTAACGGCAAATGTATCGCTTATAAGCTCGATAATACGCCAGCTTGGCTTGTTATTGATGCCGCTGCTGCAGTTTCTAATAAAGTGGCTGTGCCAATTGCTCACTTTTTTAGTGAACAACAAACTCAATATGTACTAGCTCAATGTGGCGCTAATGTATTTATGAGCGACACACTAAACCCTTTATTTGGGGAGCCGGCTGCATCAATTACTTTATTTGAGTGTTACACATTATATATTTACGAAATCGTTGTAGCTAACCCCGGCAGTTATTTTCCAGATACTCAAAAAGTAACATTTACATCAGGATCAACCGGGCAACCAAAGGGCGTGTGTTTATCTGCAAAGAGTCAAATGCAGGTAGCGCAATCTCTGTGCGATAAAATTAACATTAAAAAGCCTGTTCATTTGTGTTTATTACCACTTGCTGTATTGCTTGAAAATATAGCCGGTGTGTATGCCCCTTTAAAAAGTGGCGGTACAGTGCATTTAATGCCGTTAAATGAATTAGGCTTTGTTGGTACTGCATTAAAACAGCCCGCACAGCTTATAGCTGCTATTGATAAAGTTAAGCCAAATACGCTTATTTTAGTGCCTGAACTATTAGCATGCTTAGTTACTTTTGCAGAAGATGGGTGGCAACCGCCTAGTTCGTTACAGTTTATTGCCGTAGGTGGTGCGCTTGTCAGCGAAATGCTATTAACCAAAGCGCGTAGCTTAAATTTACCGGTATACCAAGGCTATGGGCTGTCTGAGGCGGCATCTGTAGTTAGTTTAAATACACCCACAAACGATAACCTTCACAGTGCAGGCTCTGTGTTACCTCATATTCAAACCAAAATTGAAAATGGTCAGCTTTTTATAAAAGGCGATTTGTTTTTAGGTTACTTAAACCATCAACCTCACAACAAAAACCAGTGGTATGCAACCGGCGATCTAGTCGAGCAGCGTCAAAATACTTTATTTATTAAAGGCCGATTAAAAAACCTAATTATTACCAGCATGGGTCGTAACATCAGTGCCGAGTGGCCTGAATCACTATTACTCAGTCAAAGCGGTATTTTACAAGCCGTTGTGTTTGGTGAGGGGCGACCTTTTCTCAGTGCCATTATTTACGCCGATACAAAGCTAAGTAACCCAGTGTTAGCGCAGTACATTAACGAAATTAATAAACAACTACCCGACTATGCACGAATTCAAAAGTGGCATCGTTTAGCTGCCCCATTAAGTGTGCAACAAAGATTATTAACAACAAATAATCGCCCAAAACGAGATGCCATAAGTAAGCAGTACCATGCTGTGTTTGAGCAATTTTACCGACTTGGAGAAGTAATTAATGAGTGATTTTTTTAACATCCTTAAAGAGCAAACTAAACAAGAGCAAAACTATCTGCTTGCAGCGCCTATTATTCAGCGTGTTTTTAAAGGCGAAGCATCACTTGAAGAATACGCCTCGTTTTTAGCGCAAGCGTATCACCATGTTAAGCACACCGTGCCATTAATGATGTCGGTTGGTGCGCGATTAACCGACGATCAAGAATGGCTGCGCGAAGCCGTCGCAGAATATATTGAAGAAGAGATTGGTCATCAAGAGTGGGTACTTAATGACATTGCAGCATGTGGTTTTGACAAAGAAACAGTACGGTGTAGTCAGCCGCAATTTGCTACCGAAATGATGGTGTCGTATGCGTACGACTCCATTGCACGTAAAAATCCGTTGAGCTTTTTTGGCATGGTGCATGTGCTTGAAGGCACTTCTATAGCGCTTGCTGATGGCGCGGCTTCAAACATTGCAAATGCTGTGGGCTTACCTAAAAAAGCATTTAGTTATTTAACCTCTCACGGCGTGCTTGATATAGAGCATGTAAAGTTTTTTGAAAACCTAATGAACCAAATAACAGACGAGGCGGATCAGCAAGCCATACTTCATGGTGCAAAGTGCTTTTATCGTTTATACGGCGATATATTTCGTGGACTCGATGACGAACCATTTTTTAAAGCACGTGTACAAGGCAAATTGGTATGAGTAGTTCTTTGTGTGTGCTCACTGGTGCAACAGGCGGAATAGGGCAAGCGATTGCTAAAGCCCTATATGCAAAAGGGTGGAAGTTACTGCTTGTAGGGCGAAATACCCAAGCCCTTGAAAAACTGAGCCGTGCATGCCCAGACAGTGAAATATTTACGGGCGATTTAACCGACGATACAGCACGTATTAACCTAGCAATAAAAGCCAAGCAACTCGGCGGCGTTAAATTACTTATTAATAACGCAGGTATAAATACAATGCAAAGCCTTGAGCACACAAGTAATGAGCAAATAGATAATATGCTCATTACTAATTTGTCGGTGCCTATTAAATTATGCCAGCTATTTTTAGGGCAGTTAGCGTATACCAAAGGCACTATTGTTAACGTGGGATCATCGTTTGGCAGTATTGGCTACCCGTTTCAAACGCTTTATTGCGCCAGTAAATTCGGTTTACGTGGCTTTACAGAAGCGCTCTCTCGTGAGCTTAACGGCTCAGGCATTAAAGTGACCTATTTAGCACCAAGAGCAACAGATACATCTATTAATAGCAGTAAAGCGCGGGCAATGAATAAAGAGCTCGGCAATAAAATGGACTCGCCAGAATTAGTTGCTCAAGAGTTATTAGCACTTATAAGTTCAAACCAAACAAGGCGCTTTATTGGTTTCCCTGAAAAATTATTTGCACGCATAAATGGCGTATTCCCAAGCGTTGTTGATAACGCTATTGCAAAGCAACTTCCTAAAATTAAACGTTTTTTAAGTTAACAAACACACAAGGGCAAAATTATGTATAAATTTACACTCACATTTTATTTAATACTAACCTCTGTATTTGCAACTGCAGTACACGCAGATGAAGCGCAAGACTTAACCGATATTCAACAAAAGTGGGCAATTGCTAATTACGAACTTGAAGACGATGCGCAAATAGACGCGTTTACGCAACTAAGTGAGCAAAGCGCATTATTTGTTAAAAACTATCCAAGCTCAGCGCAAACACATATTTGGAATGGCATTGTGTTAGCTAGTTTTGCTGGCGCAAAAGGGGGCTTGGGCGCACTTGGTTTAGCAAAAGAAGCAAAAGCGTCACTCGAAAATGCACTCTCGATTGATGGCACTGCATTAAATGGCTCAGCTTACGCAAGCCTTGCAACGCTTTATAGCAAAGTACCTGGCTGGCCAATTGGTTTTGGTGATGACGACAAAGCTGAAAAATTATTTAAACAAGCGCTCGCTTTTAATCTCGAAGGCATTGATACTAATTACTTATACGGTGAATACTTGTATGACGAAGGCGATTATAAACAAGCTAAAGCACGACTACTTGTAGCACAAGCTGCTGGGATTCGTGATACTCGGGCAAAAGCAGATAAATATCGTCAACAAGCAATAAGTCAGCTATTGGCAAAAGTAGATAAAAAATTAAAAAGATAAACACATAATGCATTTATTACTCGTTGAGGACGATCATTTAGTGGCGCAAGGGCTTATTCGCTCTTTGCGCCAAGAGGGCTACAGCGTAGAGCACAGTGGCACAGTAAAGCACGCCTTAGAGTGCCTTTCTAGTGGTGAGATTGAGCTTGTTATTCTCGATTTAGGATTGCCTGATGGCGACGGCTCGCAAGTTTTAAAGCATATTAAAGCGCAAAAAAAAGTTATTCCTGTGGTTATTTTAACTGCTCGCGGCAGTATTGACGACAAAGTCCAAGGGCTCGATATGGGGGCAGATGATTACCTTGCAAAGCCGTTTGACCCTGCTGAGTTATTTGCTCGATTACGTGTAGCAAGCCGGCGCATTAACCAAACTCAGTCAAGCTTATTGCGCTGTGGTGATGTAGTAATGGATACCTCTGCTCATACAGTTAAACTAAGTGGGCAGTCACTTACGCTACCGCGAAGAGAATACATGCTTTTAAAAGCGCTGATGGAAAATCAGGGAAGGGTACAATCAAAACAACAACTCGAAAACAAACTTTACCAATGGGGTGAAGAAGTTGGCTCTAATGCCATAGAGGTGCATATTCATCATCTTCGTAAAAAATTCCCTAGTGATTTTATTAAAACCTTACGTGGCATTGGCTACGTGGTTGGTAAGCGTTAGAGTGTATTTGTTTTTCGAGGTTGAAAATGTCTATTCGTAAACGTCTGACCTTAATTTTACTTTCAATGATGGTGCTAACTTGCTTTTTAGCATTAGTAAAAGGCTATCAAAAAAGTATGCACCACGGCGAAAGTTTGCTTGATGATGAACTTAAAATAGTGGCTGGCGTTTTAATTGAGCAACCATTGGCACTAAGCACAGATGCAGTACAAGTAAATAATAATAGCGCTCAGTTGTTGTATCAAATTTGGCAAAATAATAATTTACTTAGTGGCTCATCGAGTTTAACGAATAACCAAATTAGTTTTAGCGAGGGCTTTCAAACGGCCAATCTAGCAGGGCAGCGTATGCGGGTATTTGTGATGAGTAAAAACACCCGTAAAGTCATCGTTGCTGAACCTATGGCAAAGCGTTTTGAATTAGCTGAAGCCGTTATTTTATCTGCAATGTTACCTATGCTATGGGCAGTCCCTCTGCTTGCTATTTTTATTAGCTTTTTTGTTAAATACGCATTAGCCCCTCTTACTCGATTATCTAAGCAGTTAGCGTCTCGCCAAGCGAACGACTTTACGCCAATTAACTGGCAAGTAACCGACGAGGAAATTAAACCGGTTATTAATCGTTTAAACGACTTATTTAAACGCGTAGAAACTGCCTACTTACGGGAGCGCTTTTTTGCCTCAGATGCAGCTCACGAATTACGTACCCCACTTAGTAGTTTAAAAATTAATGTACATAATTTGGCTAATAAACAAAGTAATCTGCAAGACCATCAAGAATTACAAGCTATGTCGCAGGGCATTAATCGCTTAAGTAATATTGTTGAACAAATGCTAATTTTAGGGCGCACTCAGCCTGAACAATGGCAGAGGCAATTTAGTGAACAATCATTGCTAACGATTACTCAGCAAGTCGTATCGGAGCAATACGACAAAATAGATGAAAAAAACCAAACCATTAGTCTTGAAGGCGATGATTTTGTAATTAATGGTGATGAGTTTACATTAACCACACTTATCGCTAATTTACTTAGCAATGCCATAAAATACACACCTGATAATGGTCAGATTATAATTAAATTAGCATCAAGTAATAACGGCTTTAGTTGGCAAATTGATGATTCTGGTGCGGGTATGACTGAAGAACAAAAAGAGCGAATATTCAATCGTTTTTATCGAGTAGGAGGTGATCTGCATCCATCAGGCGAGCAAGGTGCTGGTTTAGGTATGGCGATTGTGCAACATATAATTGCTATTTATGGCGCAAGTATTCATTTAGCGAATAGCCCTTTAGGCGGACTAACCGTTAAGGTTACTTTTACAGGAGTAAAAAGTGACTAAACGTTTATTTAATCGGTGCCTTTGTTGTTTGCTATTTTTGTCGTTTAACGCGGCGAGTAAAGAGTACCTTATTGTTTTGAAAGATCACTTGTTCTACCCCTCACAAATTACCATTCCCGCAAATAAAAAAGTAAAACTATTGATAGAAAACCAAGATAGCACACCAGAAGAGTTTGATAGCTTTGATCTAAACAGAGAAAAAGTACTCTACCCAAACCGTAAAAGCATTATTTATATAGGGCCGCTTAGTAAAGGGTATTACGAATTTTTTGGTGAGTTTTCGCCCAATACAGCAAGGGGCGTTGTAATAGTTGGTGATGAGGAGGCGAAGCATGCTAATAACTAGTTTAGTCATGAGCCTTAATCAATTGCTACCTGTGGCTATTTTATTAGTGCTACTACAAGTAGTTAAAAAACAAAGCGCTTTAAAAATAGGATCTGCTTTATTAATTGGCGCGCTCATGTCGTTTTTGTACATGCAAAGTGCGTCGTGGGTGAGCCAGTGGTTTGAACACCAAGGGCTAGAGTACTCACAAATAGGGCTATGTATTACTATATTTATAGCCGTATTAGTATTTGCAATAAAACAAAAATCAGCGGCTTTTTATATTGCTGTTATAAGCACAATAACATTGTATTTAAGCCACTATATTATTTACCTCACCAGTTTTTGGCAAAGTAATGATGCAGGGCAAAGCTTATTTATTGGCACTTTATTAGGTGTTGGAATTTGTTTAAGTTTTAGCGTATTGCTGTACTTTTTAATGAATGCAATTAAGCACCGCTTTGGTATGTATCCGCTTTTTACTTTGCTTGCTTTTAACAGCGCGGCTAAGTTATTAGTTGCACTGGATTTGGCAAGCCAAATAGACTTAATTACCAACACCGCAACCGTGTGGGATTTACGCGATGTTTTAAGCGAAAACTCTGAACTCGGGCGCGTACTGCGCGCCCTGGTTGGTTACGAGGCTACCCCGGATCTAATGAGTGTACTTATATATAGTACAAGTAGCGTGATATTTTTATCACTTTGTTATGTTATTTCGGCTTCAATTTCTAAGGAACGTGTATGAAAGCACTCAACCTATATTTAGCGCTTAGCTTTACCGTTTTTTGTTTGTTGGTACTTTCAACCCCAGCAAAGGCCGATGGAATTGTTGTTGATAAGGTATATCACCCCTATGTTTTACCTTTTGAGCGAGAGTTTGAATGGCGGTTAGTGTCGCACCAAACAGATAGTGGCAACATACTAGCGCAGCGTTTGGGTGGTGGCGGTGCTATTAACGATACAATGGCACTAGAAGGCTATTTAGTTGGTGAGCGAGATGACAACGGCGACTTTGGTTTAGAAGCTTATGAGCTTGAACTACGCTGGCAATTAATTGAGCAAGGTAAATTATGGGCTGATTGGGGGGCATTATTTGAGCTTGAAAAAAAACATAATGAAGATGTGTATGAAGCAACTTCGGGTTTTGTGATCGAAAAAGAGTTTGGCAAAACAAGCTTAACTATGAATGCTTTTTTGGTTTACGAGTGGGGGCAGGATATACAAAATGAATGGGAAAGCGAGTTTAGAGCGCAATATCGCTATCGCTACCGTTCTGCTTTTCAGCCATCTATTGAGGTGTACGTAGGAGAAGACTTTGTAGGCATAGGGCCTGGGTTTATAGGTTTGCAGCGTTTCGATGGACAAAAGCAGTTAAAATGGGAAGCGGGTTTCATCACTGAGATAAGCCAATCAGAAAAAAATCATAGTTTTAGGCTCGCATTAGAATTTGAATTTTAATAACCAATGAAAGCGGTTTTGGTTGTTTATCATTCTGATTGTAGATAGGTACTTGACATATTTTAAAAAATCTATATAGTGGGCAGCAGCTAGAAAGAAAGCATGTAAGCTATAAATCTCCATTTCGATGTTGTATAAGTAATACTTGTAGTACCGTCCTGAAGTTTTTAAAGTACCATCTCATTTTTTGCTACACCCGCTCTTATGAGCATATTTTTATTTTATATCAGGATATTACAATGTCTAACATCGTATCAGGTACAGTTAAGTGGTTCAACGAGTCTAAAGGTTTTGGTTTCATCGAGCAAGAAAATGGCCCAGACGTTTTCGCACATTTCTCAGCAATCAAAAGCGAAGGTTTCAAAACTTTAGCTGAAGGCCAACGTGTAGAGTTCACTCTTTCACAAGGTCAAAAAGGTCCACAAGCTGATAACATCACAGCTGTATAATTTTACTTTTTAAGTAAAATGAAAAAAAGCGCTTAAGGCGCTTTTTTTGTGTCTGAAATTTGACATAAACCAAGCAACGCCTGTTATTAGCCCCTCCTAGTATTTGTTTTTCTATTCTTCTAAGCCATTCTTTTAAGCAATTGTGTTAATGCAAGTGAGTTTAAGCTTGTGATTAATACCGCCCATTTCTCTTCTTATAATTTTTTAAAAAGAAAATAGATCTAATTCTTGGCTCATATTTACAGTAATGCATTAGCTGGGACCTTTGACTATAAAGTGGGAAAGGTGCTGTAAGGCTGCAAAAATTACCTATTTGTGCGCATGCTAAATTGCATCGTATTTAATAAGTAAGTAGTTGTGTGTCATAAAGCGATTTAACAAAGAATATAAAAAGTTAAAAATGAAAGATGATTTTGTCGCCCATAAGCATACTTACCTTCAATGATTTATCTTTCATAAGGGAGCCCTTTTATTTGCTTTATTTTTAAAAATGCAGCTTGCAGTGCTTCTATTAAATGCATATCTGTTTTTTTATTCGCAGCTAAATAAGCATCAATTGTTAGCTCATTAATTTTATAAACAAATTTTAAGTGACCTGGTTCAAGCTTTAAATAGTCACTCATCTGCTGCATATATAAAGGATCGTCTACAATTAAATCTACTTTTTTAGCTAGTAGTAAAGAGTATGACTTTTGAATATCAGAGGTTAAAACAACTTCAAAGCCTAGTTTTGCGAGGGTTTGTGTTGAAAAGTCATTGCGCTGCATAGCAATTTTATACACTTTTGCTTGTTCAGTATTGTTTATAATAAGATCATCACGCTCTGATAGACCAATAAAGCCCAGTTCGAAACGTCCAACAGGCCCAATCCAATAAAATTTATCTTCTCGCTCTACAGTACGTGCAAGGCTGTATATAAAGGTGTTTTTAAGTTCAACTGCAATTTTATAAGCACGTGCCCAAGGGTACATTTGAATATTCGGCGTTAGATCAGCCTCAGCAAATATATCTCTGATAAATTGAGTACCTTCACCTGCTACCTCACCATTAATCAACACCTGATTTGGCGGTGCTAACTCTGTAACAACAAGGATGGGCTCCTTTGCTTGAACATATACAGAACAAATTAAAAAAAGAGAATAAAGAATATATTTCACAATAGCGGATCGTTAATCGGTTAGCTTAAGTGATATAAGTGTGGCTGAAAATACGAAAAAGAGGGCGTTCAGAATTCTGTGTCAGCCTAAGTTGCTAAATATCTAGCAC
>NZ_WTKZ01000026.1:0-53927 GCF_011378805.1 Pseudoalteromonas sp. Z9A6 | reverse complement strand
TCCCCGCTAATTTCTTAGCAGGGATTTGTGTATAAGAGACAGCTTATAGGGACAGTCGTCACAAATAATTCCATCACTAATAATATGATTACAGGCCAAAGCGGTACTTCTATTGTTAAAAATAGCCAAGAGATAGAAATGCTAGCAGGCTTTTCCTCCGTGCCTAAAGCAAAATGGGTAATTGTCGCTCAGCGCCCTGTAAGAGCAACGCTTTCGTCACTTGATTTACTCATAACTGAAGTAATAAAACGTACATTACCGATGGCTGTTATTACGTTTCTTTTAATAGGTTTTTTTGCTCACTTTATTTCCAGGCCTTTAGAACAACTAGCAGACAAAGCAAATACACTTGACGATCCAACAAGTATTGAAGAGCTAAAAAGTGTTAAATCTTGGTACTTTGAAAGCCACAGACTAAAAATTGCAATGCTCAATGGAGTTAATACTTTGCAAATGCAGATAGGTCAGCTTCGTCATGATGCGCAAACAGATCCCCTAACTGATACTCATAACCGTAGGAGTTTAAACGGTTTATTAAACCAATTGATGTTTAAGCAAACTCCATTTGCTATTTTAGAGATAGACATCGATTTCTTTAAGCGAGTTAACGATACCTTTGGCCATGATAAAGGAGATGAAGCTCTTAAATCGCTTACTGATATTATCAAAAAATTA
The DNA here is from genome assembly GCF_011378805.1 of Pseudoalteromonas sp. Z9A6. Classification (NCBI taxonomy): domain Bacteria; kingdom Pseudomonadati; phylum Pseudomonadota; class Gammaproteobacteria; order Alteromonadales; family Pseudoalteromonadaceae; genus Pseudoalteromonas; species Pseudoalteromonas sp. Z9A6. The sequence continues at coordinate 53,252 of NZ_WTKZ01000026.1, read as the reverse complement.
TCTCGAAAAGACGATATCGTAGCACGTATAGGTGGTGAAGAATTTGTACTTGTCTTGCCTAATAAAAACAGCCAAAGTGCGCTCAAAATAGCAGAGCGACTACGTAAAACTGTTGAGTCTACAAATATGGAAACTATCGGCTTTATAACAATTTCAATTGGGATTGCAACTTGGCCTGAGCACAGTAACGACATAGACCAAGTTTACAAATGTGCTGACAAAGCACTTTACCATGCAAAAGAACATGGCCGTAATCAGTGCATTGTTGCTGATTAAAAGTGTGTTTCGATAGGTGAATAGTTAATTGCAATTTCTACATTGGTCACTGATTTATAGCTGTTTAGAGCACTAGACAATCCTGCAATATCAACATCCTTTTCAACAAGTAATGTGTAATTGTGAGCTGTTGACTTGATTAATTCATAATTATTTTTTAACTCATCAGGCACAGAATCGGTATTTAATGTAATGGTAAGAGTACCTGTTACTACACCTTTTTGTTTTAAGTTCTGATTATAAATAACGTCGCCTTTAAATAACTGCTCAGAGTTAAAGATAAGTTTATCACCCGATGAATTTATGCTTTTAGATGCATTTTTAATAACATCTTGACTACTTTCTTTTTTAGGGAAAATAGTGTCACTTTTCTGGTTCTTAGATGGTTCTTTTATAATAATTTCTGCTGTTTTAGGTTGTGCCTGAGAGTTGTTAACCTCTGTTTTTTCACTGTTATTACATGCAGATAGTAATAAAGCTGCGATTATTGGCACTGCACTTGTAAAAATTATTTTTTGCATTCGTTTACCTTTGTTTACTTTTCTTTAAATTTAAAGCTATTCAGCCTTATTCAAGTCTGTATATTAACAACTTAACCAGGAGTTTACATAAAACAATCAATTTAAAAACATTAAGTGTTTAAACATAATAAATACAAATAGGTGGATACATGTCTCAATTTAAATTAACAACTATTGCCATGGTTGTAGCATCTACATTAGCAGCAGGTGAGCTAACGGCCGCTGAACAAACTCGATTTTATGATGTAAGTGCAACAAATGCAGTTACTCAGGGTACTTCTTTAGCTGCTGTTCAGCAGAAAACCTTAGCCGAACGCGCCACTGTCTCGGGTCAAAAATCAATTTACGATGCACAAATGGGTAAAGCAACGTTTTTATGGCAAGCAATAGGTCAGCGTAAGCCTGACATGGCTTTAATCGCTGCTGATAACCGTAACCAATATGCTGCTGACTTTTATATTGAAACTTTAACAGGTATTAGTAATCGTAAAGCAACAGCATCTTCTGCTGTTATGGTTGATTTATCAGAGCAAAAACGTGGCTCTATTAGTGCAAAATACAAGCAACAAGTAAACGGTGTTGAAGTTTTTAACCGCGAATACAACTTGTTAATGGATAAAGAGTACAACTTAGTAGCAAGCTCGGGTTATTTTGCTGATACGTCGTCATCTAAAAATAAACTTGCTGCATTAACGGGTTTTGTAAGCTCAGAGCAAAGTATAAAAAAAGCATTTAGTGAATTAGCTAATATTGATGTCTCACTTCGTAAAATTGGTAATGAAGGTGGCTATGCAAAATATGAGGCTAAATCATTAGATGACTCTAAGATTGTTTTAGGTACACCACGTGCAAAAGAAGTGTTTTTTGAAGTGGCAGGCGAGCTTAAATCTGCTTACTACATTGAAGTAGAAGTAGCAGAAGTTGGCTCTTTAGAAAGTGACTACTTTAGTTACGTAGTAGATTCGAATAACAGCAAAGTATATTTTGCGAAAGATTTGAAATCTCATGCAGCTGACTTTAATTACCGTGTTTACGCTAACCAAGATGGCTACCCAATGGAAAGCCCGCACGGTGACGTAATTCCTGCTGATGGCCCAGGACAAGTAGACGAGACTGAGATTTTAGACGCGCCAATGGTATCTCTATCTTACTACAGCAAACTAAGCACAATGGACCCATGGTTAGCTGATGATGCAACGACAACTTCGGGTAATAACGTATTCGCATACGCCGATGTGATTGCACCTCAAGACTTTAGTGAAGGTGACTTTACCGCTGAAACAACTGCAGACTTCACATTTGACTACCCTTATCAAGTAGATGAAGTTGCAAATAGCTACGCAAACCGTAAAGCAGCTATTGTTAACTTGTTTTATATGAATAACTTTTTACATGATTTTTTCTATGATCATGGTTTTGATGAAACATCAAATGTAGCTCAAGTATCTAACTTTGGTCGTGGCGGCATAGAAGGCGACCCGATTGAAGCACAGGCTCAAGATAACTCAGGTCGTAATAATGCAAATATGTCTACACCAGCTGATGGTGCTAGCCCACGTATGCAAATGTACTTGTACAACAGTAAAGATGCCACTGTTGGTGTAGATTTTGGTATTACAGTAACTTCACATGACTCTTTAGGCCTTTTAGCTTCAACAAAAGAATCTGGCTTTGGTAAATACCAGTTCAGTGATGTGGCTGCAGAAGTTGTTCGTTTAGATGATGGAAATACAGTAGATTCAACAAGTATTAATGATGGTTGTGAGCCTGCTATAAATGCTGCTGAACTAGCAGGGAAAATTGCAATTGTAGATCGTGGCTCATGTGCTTTTACGATTAAAGTAAAAAATGCACAAGATGCAGGTGCAATAGCAACTATCGTTGTTAATAATGACCCAGATGCGGCAGAACCGGCACCAATGGGCGGTGAAGACGATACTGTAACCATTCCAAATATGGGTTTAAATTACGCTGATGGTCATGCAATGTATGACCTAATTGATGCTGGTGAAGTTGTTACTGTAGACATGTTTACCAAAGCAACATTAAAAGATGGTACGTTTGATAATGGTATTATTGCTCATGAATGGGGTCACTACATTAGTAACCGCTTAGTCGGTAATTCATCAGGCCTTATTAACTTCCAAGGCCGCGCAATGGGCGAAGGCTGGGGCGATTTCCACTCATTAATGTTTATCGCTAAAGAAAGCGATATAAATATTACAGGTAACGATAAGTTCCAAAAAGCATATGGTAGCGGCACATTTGTAGAAGACTTCTACTTCGGTATTCGTCGTCTTCCTTATTCAACTGATACAGATGTAAATGCATTGTCGTTCCGCCATATTACTGAAAATGCTGGTGCTGATATTGGTATATCACCAACAAGCGTGGCTTCTCCTCATGCTGCCGGCGAAATTTGGGCAACTGTATTATGGGAAAACTATGTAGCGCTTATTAACGAGCATGGCTTTAATGAAGCACAAACTCGAATGGCAGATTACTTAGTTGCAGGTTACAAATTAACACCTATAGCACCAACCTACACTGAAGCACGTGATGCTATTTTAGCTGCTGCCTATGCAGTAGACCCTGCTGATTACAAACTAATGGTGGGTGCATTTGCTAAACGTGGTATGGGTCTTGGCGCAGTATCGCCAGATCGTTTCAGTGAAGACCTTACTGGTGTAGTTGAATCGGATAAAACACAGCTTTCTAGCTATGCATTTGCAAGTGCTGACTTAAACAACATGTACAATGGTACAGAGCTTGGTTTTTGTACTAACGACAATATTTTAGATAAAGGCGAAACGAGTACGGTTAGCGTAACAATTACTAACCGTGGTAGTGAAGTACTTAGTGGTACAACAGCACAACTAACTGTTATAAGCGATCATGATGTAACATTTGAAAATGATGGTTTACTTACTTTTGGTGAAGTTCAACCGTACGAAGCAATAACTAGTAACGATATTAAAGTTACTTTGAACGAAGCGGGTACAGCTGAAACACTAGAAATTGAAGTCACATTCCCTGAAATTGAAACGGACGATGATATCGTTGAAGCACTTGATCAAACACTCACGTTTGAAGTAAATATGGGCTTTAAATCAGAAATGCCTGTTGGAGCTGTAGTTTCAGATGATATGGAAGTAGCAAGTTCATCACTATTAGATTTAAAAGAAAACGTAATGTTTGGCGGTGATTTAGCTGTTGGCACTCAGGTTATGGATAATAGTGGTAATATTGCCTTCTTTGAACAAGGTGGGTTTGAGCTAGGCACGCAGGCAATGCGCCTTGTAAATAATGGCTTCCAATCAGATGTAGCAATAGAGAGTAAGCCATTCGAAGTTGGTTACTCAGGCGACTTTGAAATCTCGTTTTGGCATTTCTATAGTATTGAGCAAAACTGGGATGGTGGTGTTGTAGAAGTTAGTGTTAATGGCGGTGACTGGGTTGATGCTACTGAAATTGGCGGCACATTTGATGTTGGCTATGACGCTGTTCTAATCGAAAACGATTCTCAAGAGCTTCAAGAACGTGAAACATACACAGGTAATAACGTACAAGATAGTGGCGCGTATGGTAATTATGAAACTATCAATTTTGGTGATGCTCTAAACGGCAACTTAGTAAAAGTACGCTTTAGAATTTCATCAGATGGCGCAGTAAGTGATTTAGGTTGGTGGATTGATAACCTAACTATGTCTAACGTTTTATCTCCTGTATTTTCTGAGCTTGTAGCGGGTGATTCACTAGCATGTGATAACGCAGCTCCACTTGTTTTAATCGAAAGTGCATCAGCGGAAATTACTGAATCGGCTACAGGAACAATTACAGCAACAGCGTCAGATCGCAATGGTCAAACACTGACTTATGCTTGGACTCAGGTTAGCGGTAGTGCTGCTACGCTCACCGGTACCGATACAGCAACTTTGAGCTTCACACCTGCAGCTATTACTGCAGATGAAGAGCTTGTTTTTGAAGTTGCCGTAAGTGATGGTGTAACAACTGTGACTCAACAAAGTACTGTAATGGTAAAAAATGAAGCGGTAGCAACTGTGCCTGTAACAGAATCAAAATCTAGCGGTGGTGGTAGTTTTGGCTTTATAGCTTTATTACTTACTCCATTAGTATGGTTTAATAGACGTCGCAAAAACGTTAGTAAATAAGTTTAAATAACATCCGTCAACTCTAAGCACATGACGGTTTTAATGAAAGGCCAGTAGCGTTTGCATCTGGCCTTTTTTATACACTTAGTTTGATGTTTTTAGTCCTGAGTACAGTAACGACATAGACCAAGTTTACAAATGTGCTGACAAAGCACTTTACCATGCAAAAGAACATGGCCGTAATCAGTGCATTGTTGCTGATATTAGCTAACCACTGCTTAGCTAAGTAATACTTTGCATTGAACTTAAATTGATAAATTCTCTATAAAGAGTGCATGAGTTTATTAAGCCAGCCATCAGCTTTTGATGGTTTGTAAATCATTACTACCTCTTCGCTGTAGTGACTGTTAACCCCCTTTACAGTTTATTTTTTAAGCCCTAAATCATCAATCACGAAATTTGGTAAATATGCCAACACCAAGCCACTTTGTACCACCTCCATTAATGCACTGTAATCGCTACATCTAAATACAATATTGCGCGGGGCTATTTCATCTTGCCAGCCGTCGGAGCCAATACCTTGTTCAAGGCCGCACAGTGGTGAAAACAACGGGCATGCAAAAGACAACTGTAGTAATTGGTTTTTATTGAGCGTTAAAGAGCCAGCTTTTACTAGCTGATGCCCAGCGGCCGCAACTACACTAAACTCAGTATTAAATACGTCAACCGCCACTAAATTAGTATGTGAGCTGTTGTTTAATGCCTCGCGAGTTACTAACGCAATATGCGCCGAGCCTGATGCAACTTGGCTTATGGCTTCACCTTCAAATACATTATTAATACGCACCGAGCAAGGCAGGTTACTAAGGGGTATAAGCAGCTTTTTTAAACCACTTTTAAGTAAAATGGCAGGGCCTGCAATAACCGCATTAAATTTATGATTATCGCTTTTAAAACGGCTAGTAAGCTGCTGGTAATTATGAACTAAATCGCTACTGTGCTTAACAAACTCTTTGCCTTTATCATTGAGTACTAAGGTTTTACCTACACGGTTAAACAGCTCCGTGGCTAAGTTTGCCTCAACCTTTTTTAGCGTTTTAGACAGCGCACCAGGGGTAATATTAAAGTGCTTAGCGGTTGTATGCAGATTTTGCGAACCCGCCATATTAATTACTTTTTCAATGTCATCTAAATGCATAGCGCCAAACCGTATTAACTAAAAGGAAACAACTAATCACTTATTATCGATTATTTGTATATAAAAATCAGCTTATAGTGGCGCTATATATATTTTTTGAGCACTAACATGAAACACATACTGCTATTTTTTATTTTATTATCTAGTGCAGCGCACGCAAATACACCTCAACACAATTCACACAAAACCCACAGCTATAATGGCTTCCATGGTATGGCGCTTATTTTAGCCGGCGATAAAGTACTTGCCAGCCACATGCCTTTATACGCCTCTCCACACAACCACCAAATAGTGTATGAAGTAACTACGGGTGACACCCACTTAAAAACAATCAAAAATATTTTAAATAAAGCAGCAGACGAGCAAGAACAGATCACTATTTTACCAACTAAATTTGACCTAAATTTATTAATAAATAAAAAGACACCCACCTTAAATGTAACTGTATTTAACGGCCATTTTGAACGCGGTGGCAACGCACTTTTTACTACAAAGCTAACCTTTAAAAACCCGCTATATGTTGAAAAAATAACGACTAATCAAGCACAAAAAAATGTGTTTACATTAATAAAGCTAACAGAGCAGCAAGGTTTAGTAATTCATAAAATACAAAGCAAGCCAAGCTATGACTCGTTAAGCTTAGTACCGCTTACTATGAGTAAATATAACGGGAAATTGAAGTGTGATGCTTCGATAAGCACTGCGCTTAAAAGCAAACTAGAGGCATGTTTTAAAACCGTACCAAGCTATTTAGAAACAAAAGACTTTGCAGTTAATTAATTTATAAAACCAGTGATTTTGGCTTTAAATCGCTGGCTTATAAAGTGTTACTTTGTTTTTAGTAAATTTTAAGATGAAATTTTGAGATGACACCCACCGTTAATTTTGTACTTTAGCCATAATGAATTAGGTGGTGCACTTCCAATTAGAATCTAGGAATCAATAAATAAAAAATTAGGTTGGGTGTCATCTTAAAAATAAACTCAACAAACGCTGCAGCTTCATGCAACGTTTGTTGCTATTTAATTTTCTAGGAGCTAATTAAAACTCATAGCTTATTTTGGCTGAAAAGTTACGCCCAGGTTGGGTGTATTGGCTAAAATCAGCACCTTGTGATTGACCTGCAATCAACTCAAAAGGTACATATTCTTTATCGAGCAAGTTAAGTACACCTACATTTAGCTGCCATGCTTGCCATTCGTAGTTTGCGTATAAATCAACAACGCCGTAGCCATGCCCTTGCGTAGTTTTATTACCGCTTGTATCAAGTACTACATCCGATTGCGATTTAGCAAAACGCAACGCGGCGGTCCAGTTAATATTACCCTGTTCTGTACTTAACAATACTGAGCCTTTTAACGGGCTAATGCTTGTAAGTGGCTGATCGGTTTCTTTATTTTCACCATCAACGTAAGCCACGTTTGCCTCTAGTAGTATATTTTCAGCTACATACATGGCAATTCCTGCTTCAACACCGCTTATTTGTGTTTCGCTAATATTTTGGTACTGATACAGCGTTTTGTTTACGCCAGGAATGTACGTTGGCTCAACACCTACTACGGCTGTTTCTATAAAGTCATCGTATGCTGCATAAAAAGCACTTAAATTTACGCTAATATCGCTGCTGGCGTATCTTAGCCCAAGCTCAAACGAATCACTGCTTTCAGGGTCTAAATCGGCGTTTGGTAATATTTGATAAAACGGTTCAACGCCGTGGCTTTGATAGGCTTGGTCGTGTGGTGGTATTTTAAAGCCTCGTACGTATTGCCCGTACAACGACAAGTTATCATCCACTTGGTATATAGCACCTAGCTTAGGCGAAAAAGCAGATTCGGTAATATCACCAAGCTGCGCATCGGCGTATAGCTCATCATTTTTAGCCTCTAGGGTGTAGTAATCATATCGAATACCTGCAATAACCGACCACGCGCTGTTATTAAACGAAATACTGTCTTGTACATAAGCGCCAATTAAAGAAGTATCAGCCCCCGGGAATGCTTTTTGTTTTTGGTCTGTAAAATCAACGGTGCCATCGGCTAAAATACGGGTTTTAAAACGTGGGCGGGTGGTGTCGTATAAGTCTATATCAACTCCGTATACCACTTCATGATCGGCACTCTCTGCGTTAAACCCTTTATTAAATACCGCTTTTAAACCTAAAATATTTTGCTCAAAACGATAGTCGTTATAATCGGTGTAGGTGCTTGCGCCACTAATTTGATCGCTTTGTTGCTCGTAACTACTATAAGACACTTGCCCGTACCATTTATCAAACGCAGCGGTTGCTACTTCTGAATGGTAATCGAGCGCCAGCGACCAACTCGTGTCATCTTCTTCTGTTTCTTGAACGGCAGGAGTAATAACTTGCTCAGTTGTTTGATTAAAGTAATCAAGGGTGTATTTAAGTGTGCGTTTTTCATCAAGCTGTTGCTCAAATTTAACTAATAAAGCATCCGACTTAGCATCATAACCGGGTAAGTTTTCGTCATAGTTTTGTACTTCTTCGCTATCGCGGTGGCTATACACGGCGCTTACTGCAAAGTCGCCTAAGTCTTTTGCCGCAGTAATATCGGCGGCAACTTGATTACTTTGACCTTGATACCCAAGCGCCATTTTTACAAAGCTGCTGTTATTTTTTAAATAATCACTAGGATCTTTAGTGGTTATAACCACAATGCCACCAAGTGCATCAGAGCCATATAATGACGATGCAGCACCTTTGGCTACTTCTACTTGTTTTACACCTGCTACGTCAAAATAATTACGGCCAACTAAATAGCCCCCTCCACCTGCATAACCATCGTTGGTGCGTCGGCCATCTTTTATAAATACAACCCGGTTACCACCAACACCACGTACTGTAAGTGTTTGCGCGCCTGCGCCACTGCCTGTGGTTGCAATGCTTGAATCGTATTTAAACATGGTTTGTAAATCTACAGCTAGCTGACGCTCTATGTCTTGCTCGGTAATAACAGTGACTGAGCCTGTTACATCTTTAAGCTTTTGCTCAAAGCGCGAGCCACTTATAACAATATGATCGTCAATTATGTTTTCGGCAATGGCAGTGCCCGAGCCGAGTAGTAAGGTTGCTATAGCAGTAAATCTAAACGCAGAGGGATTCATTTTAACTCCAAATGATAATAGTTATTATTTATGGCGGAGATGTTACAACTAAGTCAAAATAAGATCAATTAATTACGATAATCATTTTCATTTAGATTTAACTGATTATAATAGCCAAAAAATAAAACCGGAGTGTGTAATGAAATACTTATTTATATTGTTTGCTTTAATGGCCCAATCTGCACTTGCACAAGAGCGCGTTATTAGCGCTGGCGGCACCCTTACTGAAATAATTTATGCGCTAGGCAAACAAAATACCCTTGTAGCGGTTGATCAATCGAGCATGTACCCGCACCAAGCCACGCAATTACCGCAAGTGGGCTATTATCGCGATTTAGCGGCAGAAGGCGTACTTTCAATGCGTCCAACCACCTTGTTAGCGCTTGAAGGCGCAGGGCGAAGCCAAGCACTTAAGCAAATTGAGGCAACAGGGGTTAAGCTAATTCATTATAAAAAGCCGACCTCAGTTAACGAGCTACTTGAGCTAATAAAACGCTTAGGTGACGATTTAAACGCTAAGCAAAAAGCACAAACACTTATTACGCACATTACAAAATCATTACCTGAAAAAGCAAAAGCGCAAACACACAGCGCGCTATTTTTACTCTCAGCTAATGAGCGCGGGCTTGTTGCCGCAGGACAAGAAACCGTCCCTAATTTATTATTTAGCTATGCAGGCATTACTAATATAGGCGCTACGCATTCAGGCTTTAAAGCAATTAACACCGAAGTACTTGCTATAAATCAGCCCGACTTTTTAGTAGCCCCAGCCCATGTTGTACACAGCCTTGGCGGTAAGCAGGCTTTTTGTGAGCAACCTACACTACTCTTATTAAAAGCGGCGCAAACCTGTAACTTACTTGTAATGGATAGCCTACTTTCGCTTGGCATGTCGCCACGTATTGCCACAGCAATTAATGAGCTTAACGAGTACAAAGCCCACTTATGAACACCCTAACATTGAGCCGTTTTAAGCCTGTAACACTTAGCCAAACCCATAAATGGATGCTATTAGCCTCTGTGTGTATTTTTGCTTTGGCGCTACTTAGCATAGGGTATGGGCCAGCAGGGTGGGATTGGCGTTTAGCCATTGCTTGGCTTGCGCCCGAGCGCTTTAATCAGTTTGATGCGCTGCAAATAAATGTCGTAATGCAAATACGTTTGCCACGCTTTGTCCTTGCAGTGCTTGTAGGGTTGGTGCTTGCCCAAACAGGCGCGTCAACGCAAGCGCTGTGCCGCAACCCATTGGCCGACCCATCTATTATTGGCATTAGTGCGGGTGCGGCTATGGTTGCAGTGGCGTTTATAGCACTTAGCGCGCAGTTTAATTTTAACGCGCAGTTGTATTTACCTTATGCCTCGTTTTTAGGGGCGCTTGGTGTTACCTCGCTGGTATATTTTATTGCCAAGCAGCAAGGGCAAATTAATATCACCACACTTATATTAGTCGGGGTTGCTATTAACGCATTAGCATTTGCGGTTATTGGGCTACTAAGCTTTTTTGCCGATGACAGTGCATTACGATTAATAAATTACTGGACCATGGGCTCATTAGGCGGGGCAAGCTGGAGCACAATTATTCAAGCAGCACCTTTACTTTTTATTAGCCTTATTGGCCTGTGGCGATTAAAAAATCCCATGAACTTACTTCTTATTGGCGAGTCACAAGCTCAGTACCTAGGAGTAGACACCAACAAGCTCAAACTATATGTAATTATACTTGTTGCATTAGGGGTAGGTGCGGTTGTAGCGCTTACCGGTTTAATAGGGTTTGTTGGTTTAGTAGTCCCGCATATTGCCCGCTTAATGGTGGGGCCGCATTTACGTAATATGCTGCCGCTTTGTATGTTAATTGGCGTAGTGGTATTGCTACTTTCTGACTGGCTAGCACGCATTGTGATCATGCCAGCAGAGCTACCCATTGGCATTATTACTGCGCTTTTAGGTGCGCCACTGTTTATTTATTTAATCGTTAAAAATAAGCGAGGTTGGTCATGATCACGTTTAACAACCTAAGCGTTGGCTTTGGCAACCATACCGTTTTAAACACCATTAATGGCAGTGCTAAACAAGGCCAACTTGTTGCATTACTTGGTGAAAATGGCGCGGGTAAATCTACTTTACTGCATACCTTAGCAGGTATGCAGTCATTTACAGGCAGTGTACTTTTTAATGCTAAGCCGCTGGCCTATCACGCTAAAAAACGCCTAGCCACACAGCGCGCAGTGATGATGCAAGCAAACCACGTAGGGTTTGATTTTACTGTATTTGAGCTTATTGCAATGGGCCGCTACCCGTATGTAGAGTCATTAAAAATGCAAAGCGAAAAAGTAAATAAATACGCCGCTATTATGGATTTAAACCAGTATTTAAATCGCCGCGTAAGTGCGCTTTCGGGCGGGGAGCAACAACGCGTGCATATGGCGCGTACTTTAGCGCAGCTAAACGCTTTTACACAATCGGCCGAGCCAAAACTAATGCTGCTCGACGAGCCTACATCAGCACTTGATATGCGCCATCAACATGCTTTGCTCAGCTGCGTTAAAGCATTTGTAGAGCAGGGTAACAGCGCCATTATTGCAATACACGATCTAAACTTGGCCAGCCTTTATGCAACCGATGCTATTTTACTGCACAACAAAAAAGTGCTGCAAAGTGGGCCTATAAACACCGTACTAACTGAACAAAACTTACAACAAATGTACGCCATGAAACTGCACGTAAACCCTCATCCTTATAACGATGCACCCATGGTTTTTTCTCAACGTCAGGAGTTTTTATGAGAGAACAAGCGTTAAACGATGCACGCACATTGGTTTACAAAACCAATGCTGGTGTCATGTCGACCATTTCTAATAATTTACGCGGTTACCCGTTTGGCTCAGTAACCCCCTATATGTGCGACGAACAAGGGCGTGTTTACTTTTTTATTAGCGATATAGCCCAGCACACTAAAAATCTAAAGCACGACTCACGTATGAGCCTTACCATATTTGACGCCACCGACAGTGGCGATCAAAACGAGCACGGCCGCGTAACGCTCGTAGGCGATGGCTCTATTGTGCCAAGTGAGCAAGTACACACTTTACTTGATAACTATATTGCCCTATACCCCGAAGCCGCTAGCTATCGCAATGCGCACGACTTTCAGTTATGGCAATTAGACGTAGTACGTGTGCGTTACATTGGCGGCTTTGGCAAAATATTTTGGCTTGAACAAAACGAATGGCAGGATGAGGCAAAAAACTGGGACGAAAGCCAACAGCAAAGCATGATTAACCATATGAATGAAGATCACCAAGATGCTATGTCGCTCATATTAATGCAGCACTACAGCGTTGCTGATAACACCCCAATAATGAGCGGCTTATTACCCACTGGCTTTTATATACAAAGCCAAAAGCGTAACTACTTTATTAACTTTAAAACCCAGTGCAACAGCCCGTTAGAGGTACGTAAAGCGCTGGTTGAGCTAACCAATCAAGCACGCAACAACTTAGCTAATACAGAGGAAACAGTATGAAAAAGTTAATAAGCCTTGCACTACTATTTAGTGCCAATGCTGCATATGCAGACGAATGCACACTAAATATAGATGCAAACGATATGATGCAGTTTTCAACTAAAACACTAAGCGCTCCTAAAAGCTGTAAAAAAGTAACCGTAAAGCTTAATCATGTAGGTAAATTACCTGCCAATGTAATGGGTCATAACTGGGTGCTATCTACTGAGCAAAACATGCAAGGTATTATCACCGATGGCAACGCAGCAGGGCTTAGCAACCAGTACTTAAAGCCTGACGATAGCCGCGTACTTGCCGCTACCGACATTATTGGCGGTGGTAAATCAGCGCAAGTGACTTTTGATACCAGCGGCTTAACCGCCAAAACAGATTACACTTATTTTTGCTCTTTCCCTGGCCACTACGCCATGATGAAAGGCACATTTACACTTAAATAAATAGCAAAGGGTGTATTAATCAAACACAGTGCCAACCTATTATTGGCACTGTGTTTTTTTGCCTCGTTTAGCTAACGCTTTAAAAGCCGCTTGTTGATGCGCTTTTTGAACATAACGAGGTGGCAAAGGGTTAGCCTGCAATTGGTACCCATCTTGATTTGCTTGCACACTTGTTACCGGCGATATCCAAACAACATTTAACTCTGGCGCTAAACGCTTAATAACACGCGCTATACCTTCGCCATTTTTTACATGAAAATCGCCCGCTATATGCATTACCTGCGCATCTTTATGTGCATTTAAATAGTTAACAATAGACTCCCCCATGGTTTCATCCCACGTAACTTGCGCTGCATAATAGTTTTCGTTTTGACTTGGCGTACCATGGTGCATTGATGCCATAAAGCGTTGTTTATAATCACTGGGGGACGTATCAATAGTGGCTGCAATGTAGCGGCGCTGTTTATCATCAAGTTTATTTAAATAACTTATGCCTTGCCTGCCAATACAGGTAACAATATTTTTAGGCGCATTGGCAGCTATTACATCGCTATTGTTCGTTTTTGCCAGCTCTACCAACGCACGGTAATCACTTTTGTAGTTAGGCCACGCTTGGGTGTTATCAATTAAGTATTGCTCACCAATTTCACCTTTAACATACTGGTTTAAAGTAAGCTGATCGGCGCGGCTAAATTGTTCAAGCGAAAGGGCAGTGCGTTTATTACTTTTGCTTAATTGCTCAAATAACTCAGCCTGAAATAAATGCACACCCGGGTGCGTATGCCATTCACCTACTAAAACCACATCGGCATTTAATAGCGTGGGCTCTAATAATACAGAGCTAACAGGCTTTGCTTGTGCATTATAAAGCGCAGTGTAATAAAGCGTTGAGCTTTTATCAGGCGGCACAGTTGTTGTGCTGCAACCACTCAAACCCGTAACTAACGCCAGAGTTAACATAGACTTTTTCATACTCATCTTTCAAAACCCGTTAATACAAATAATTATCAATATCATATATTTATAATGCGCTTTAAGCCAGCCAAAAACAGTACAAAATAAATAAGCAATGAAGATTAAATAGCGGGTTGTAGAGTGCAATTGATAGGCAGTTATGAGCGTTCTATCGTCATTCAGGGGGCGTTAGCTTAGTTAGAATAAGAGGATACTTTCCTCATTTTTACAAGTTTATATGAGTTACAGAAAGCATAATATTTATAACTGGCAATCACTTACACTATTTGCTATTAATGTAAGCTCACAAAATAAGGACGTTTTCACGCTAAAATAGGGAAAGTGTCCTCTGATAAAGCTGTTATGTAACACGGAGAGTTTAGTGAAAATTATACCTATAGCATTCATGGGCGCACTATTAGCCTTCCCATCATCTGCAAATGAAAATAGTTCTATTGGATATTTAGCTCTTCAAGCATTGAAAAATAAAGATGGTACAAATTTAAGCCTCCAAGGAGGCTGGACTATTATCGAAGATAAAGAAGAGTCTAACTTGGTTTTATGGTCGTTTACTCCCGAGACTCACACAGCTCACCCAGCAGCGATAAAACGTAAAGTCCTTGAGAAAAACCAAGCAATTTACATTCAAATGTCAGCACTCTGCCAAGCTAAAAAGGCAGATTGTGACAAGTTAATGAAAGAGTTTGAGCAGCTAAATAAGAACATCATGAAAGGTTCTGGATAAGTGTTACATAACAAGTTGCTCAAGTTCGTTCGTAAACTCACTGGGACAATTAACAGTTGGCTTGGCGCTTCGCGCAAGTTTAGCCAACTGCTAATTGCCCCTTAGCAAAGCGTTAAATTGCAAAAGGAGTTCGGGTGATATTCTCCCCAAAAGGATTAGCCCAACACCTCTTCGTAAACCCCCATTACACTTTGATTAAATAAACCACTAAGTACTTGCATCGTACTGATGAAAATTAATAAAACTTGTATGCATCAAGCGCTAAAATATCCATTTCTATATCCTCATGTATTTTTTTGGCTTTACCGTCACTACTTCCAAGCGCTGCAAAAAGAGGTAAAAAGTGCTCCTGGGTAGGGTGATTAAATAAAGCATGGGGTGCTTCATTTAAATAGTTAAGTAACGCTTGGGTGTTTTGCGCTATTAATTTTTGCTCAACCCAATGGGTAAACTCATTAACCATTTGAACACGATTAGGTGTAGCAGGGTTTTTAAATATTTCACGTAGATTGTGACTAATACCGCCCGAGCCAATAATTAATACGTTATCGTAGCGCAGTGGTGCAAGTAACTGCCCGTATTTATACATCGCCTGAGCGCCCAAACGCGTGTTAATAGACACCTGAACAATGGGAATATTAGCTGCTGGGTACATTAAGCGCAGCGGGATCCACACACCATGATCCCATCCTTGATCTGCATTTTGCACCGTTTTAATACCCGCTTTGTAAAAGTACTCACTAATAGTATTAGCAAGCTTAGGGTCTCCTGGTGCTGGGTATTGAATTTCATACAGGGGCTTGGGGAAGTTATAAAAGTCGTGAATAGTATGCGGCGCATCTCCTGATGTAATAACTATATCGTGCGCTTCATCAAAATGGGCAGAAAACACCACAATAGCTCGTGGTTTACTAAGCGTTTGACCTATTGATGCAAGAAAATCTGACGTAGCCGATTGCTGTACAGCCATCATTGGCGAACCGTGAGATATAAATAAAGCTGGCTGAGTCATACTAAAACCTTAAACAAATAGACGTGTTATAAACACTATATAAGTTTCTAATTTGACGATAAATATGATACTTATTTATACATTATCAACAAAGTATTGTTAAAGATGGATAAACTCACCACCATGAAGACCTTTTTAGCCGTCGTGCAAGAAGGATCATTTTCAAAAGCGGCCGATAAACTCGATATTTCGCCGCAGTTAGTCAGCAAATATATTTCTGCGCTGGAAGATAATCTACGCACGCGTTTATTACACCGTACAACGCGAAAAGTAAGTGTTACAGAGGCTGGAAATCAGTATTATCAGCGTTGTCAGCAGGTGGTTATTGATATTGAAGACATGGAAAACTCACTCAATAACTTAAGCGAAAATGTATCGGGTTTGCTTAGTATTAGTGCGCCTATGTCGTTTGGTACAAAGCATTTAGCAGGCTTGTTGATTGATTTTCAAAAGCAGTATCCAAATTTAAAGTTAGATTTACGGCTCACAGACCAATATGTAGATATAGTAGAGCAGGGTATTGATATTGCTCTGCGCATTGGTGTATTAAAAAACTCAACGTTGATAGCTAAAAAAATTGCACCTATACACCTAGCGGTGTTTGCGTCACCCGACTATTTAAAACGCCATGGCACGCCACAAACGCTTTTAGATTTACAGTCACATAACTATTTACGCTATTCCCACAGCGAACCCACAAAGCGATTATTTGGGGTTAATGAGTTAAAAAGCGAGCTAAAGCTTGAAAGTAACTTTGTGGCTAACAATGGTGATTTGCTACTAAATACAGCCATTGCGGGTGGTGGTATTGCTATGCAGCCCACATTTATAGCAGGGGAAGCACTGGCTCAAGGTAAAGTAGTGCGCATTTTAAATGACTACGAACCCGAGCCAATGGGGCTTTACATGGTATACGCTAATAGGCAGTTTTTACCCAGTAAAGTACGTGCGTTTGTTGATTTTGCAAGTGGCTATTATGACGATACACCTTACTGGGATTTAGGAGAGTGATATGTCGATAACTAATCAATTAACGTTATTTGTAGATGTAGTGCAACAAGGCTCATTTGCCAAAGCCGCAGCACTGCATGATATGGATAATTCGTCACTATCTAAGCAAATTAAAAAAAAGGACAAAACACCCAATTATTATGGAAGTAAAAATCCATAATAAAATAGGAATATAATTAAAATACAGATTCATATTACTGTGAGCGCGTTAAATTAATAACGCCCATTTACTGTAATGGGGGTTTACAGTAAATTTTTGCGTTATACATTTAGCTCTTTTAATTTATTCCAGACGCTCTCGCCGCCAGGGTGAAGCGCTGCATGGTACCGATACGCATAATATGTAATAGGTACGCAATGATGCTTTTGGCCAACTACAACTAAACTTTTCTCTTTTAGCTCTTTAGTAATGACATAGTTTGGTAACCAAGCAATGCCATTACCCTCTAAAGCCTGTATTTTTAAAAGCTCTGTCATCGACGATACAAATACTTTTTTAAGTTTAGAGCCCGATATTATCGGCTCTAACTGCCTACCCATATAAGAATCTAAACTGTAAGCTAAGTGAGGTACAAACCCATCACTTTCTAAATTGTATATTGCCTTACCGTTTGCATTGCAGGCACTCACTGGCAATAACTCTGCACTGCCTATTTTTTGATGACTAAACGGAGGTAACTTTAATCGTTCGTTATCAAAAGCAATAAGTAGGTCACATGCGCCCTGTTCGAGCGTAGCTGTGGCTTTATCAACATCAATGGCTTCTATATTGAGGACTACTTTGCGATCACTTTTACTATGAAAGTTCGACAGTTTTAGCGCTAAAAACGTAGCTAATGAGTGCGCTGCAGCAACCTTTACTGAGTGAGTTTCTTCAGAGGAGAGTTCTTCTAACATACTCACTGAGTTATTCATTTGGTTTATTAGATTACGCGCTGTTATATGAAATATTTTACCGCTTGAGGTAAGTGTAATTGGTAAGTTCTCTCTATCTATTAGCTCTGCACCTACGGCTTCTTCTAATGCTTTAATTCGTCGACTAAAAGCAGGTTGCGTTATATGCCTAAGCCTTGCGGACTGCGAAAAGCTTTTTGTATTAGATAAGGCCAAAAAATCTTCTAACCATTTACTCTCTATATTCATAATACTCACTCAAGATATGCAATTTAAGCATGGGCAGTAAAATAATAGCATTATTCAAAACAAAAAAAACACGATAAATTTAACCCATACAGTAACAACTTATCGGAATATAACAATGCTTAGAACACTAGGAGTATTGGGAGGAATGGGGCCTTTAGCTACCGCCTCATTTATGAATCAAGTAATTGCGTTATCACCTGCTAAGAATGATCAAGAGCACATACCTATGTTTATAAGGAATATCCCGCAAATTCCTGACAGAACAAATTTTTTAATGGGTATAGAAGATGAAAATCCATTTTTTGAGCTTAAAAAGGGTTTTAACCAACTTACTAGCTTAGGTGTAAGTTGCATTGTTATACCGTGTAATACCGCGCATTATTGGTACAACGCACTAACGAAAAATGCTGATGTGCATACCATTAGTATTGTACAAAGCGTTATTAAGCGCGCAAAGGCAACGGGCAAACGTAAGGTAGGGATATTAGCGACCACAGCCACGCTCAATATGCGGATATATCAGACGGCATTTAGTAAGCACAATATTGAATTTATTGAGCCTAACGAGCAGCAGCAAACATTTATAATGCAAGGTATAACGGCGGTTTAGTCAGGAGATTTAACCTCAGGACATAATCTTTTAAAACAAAGTTATGAGCTAATGCTAGCCCACGGTGCCGATACAGTACTATTTGGTTGCACCGAAATACCGCTAGTTTTAAATGAACAAGTATTTAATTCACCCGGTACATGTTTAGATACCATCGCGATTTTAGCGCAAGAGTGTGTTAATTGGGCTTATACAAGCACTCAACAATCAACTCACTTATTCTCAAGCGTTGCTTAAAAAATTAAGCATAGGTGCGCCAAGTAATACCAATTCGCTTAATTAAGTGATCTATTTTGAGGATGGAAAAACGTGTTGATAGCTAGGCAAAAAATTCGCGATTTAGTTGTTCTCGGCAATTGCTCCTGCATTGCTCTACCTTCTGCATCCATGCAGTCGTAAATGAAAATTTTTTAAACACAGGTAGCGACACGTTTAGCCCCGAAAAATGATTAAGTATTATTGCGGATTGGTATAAATGGCACACCTATTTTGTTATGTAGGTATGGGGGCGTTTTGTGCAATAAGCTGTTTAGATTTCAACTCACTCCAAAATTCGCTTGGTATGGTAACTTTCATTGAGGCTACATTAGCTTTAATTTGCTCCTCCGTGCGTGCCCCAGGAATAATTGAGGATACCGTTGAAGGCGCCTCTGCAAACTGCAGTGCAGCTGTTTTAATATCAATCCCATGTTTAGATGCAATGTCGCTTATTGCATTAAACTTTTGCTGCATAGGCCCTGGAATTTTAGGCGAGTAATTAAAGCGATTACGACCGGCTAAAAAACCACCATTAAGCGGCGCACCAATGACCGCTGAAATACCTCGTTTATCAAGCATAGGAAAGGTTTTATCAAGTGCCTGCTTGTGATCTAAAATTGAATACTGCAGCGCTAGTAAGCAAATATCAGGGTCTGACATATCAAGCGCTTTATAAACAGCATGAGGTGTATTTACTCCAAAACCCCAGCCTTTAATTATTCCTTCATCACGCATTTTAGTCAGCTCAGGAATAGCACCTTTAGCCGCTTGATCAAAATACTTAAGCCAGTCATCTCCCATATCGCTGTTTTGTGGTGATAAATCGTGAATATAGACAATATCGAGTGAAGCTACTCCAATACGATGCAAAGTATCTTCTATTGAACGGCGCGTGCCTGAGGCTGAATAATCATACTTATAATAAAACGGTGAGTGATCAGCCCAATGCCAACTGTTTTCTAAAGGCTCTGCTGAAGGGGTAAGAAGGCGGCCTACTTTTGAGGATAAAACATAATCTTCACGTTTTTTGTTTCGAAGTAAATCACCGAAGCGCCTTTCGCTTAAACTCAAACCGTAAAAAGGTGACGTATCAAAATGACGAATACCAGAATCCCATGCTGCATTTAGCATTGTTAAAATTTCTGTATCGCTTGATATAGTATTAAAGCCATTCCCGGCGGCAAGGCCGCCCAAGCCCACTCTTGATTCCGGCCGGTAATGCTTAGCGTTAGTAACATCGTTTGTGGGTAGAGCAGCGCTTTTATCTATTGATCCTTTAGTTTGCATAACACTGCCGTTAGACATTTTTACCTTTAGTTGCTCAGCCAAAGCTGAAGCACTAAAAATAGAGCCTAAACTTAAAGCAGCCCCTGCTTTAATAAAATTTCTGCGAGATACCATGTGACTATTCTCCTTGAGTAGGTTAAATATCTACGCTATAAGCTAGTATAAATAACAACCAAACCCAAGCAAGACAAAGACAATAAATACCAATACTATCAATAATATAGTTAAATTAACAAACACTGAACAGACGTTTGAATTAACATTTAAAACAGATTATTTTCTTTACTCGTATAGTCCTTTTAAATGCACAAAACAGTGCACTTTAATAGCTTGATAAAAAAGCATACTTCCAAATTGGTGCACGCTTTAATACTCATTTATACAACATAAAATGGTTACATTTATTAGATGTGTACAAATTAGTAGACAAAACCGTAATAAATTAAAGGTGCACAAATAATCTCACTAGCAAAGCGATTGCGGCAATAATTGGCTAATTTAACCGAGCGCAGTTGAAATAATTGGGGTAAATATTACAAAAACGTTTATTATTAAAGGTTTGCCTTGCAATACACGACGTATTTGTCTCTTTCACAATGCCATTGCTGGCAAGCCCTGTAAGAGTTTTATCTTGCCTAGTAACACTGTGCAGTGCAGACTATTACAACTAAATTCAACGTAGTTAGCGCTGAAAATAGCTGCTTAAATAGAGCTATTATTCAAGTTCAGGTTACTTGAGCTTTTTAATACCAATTAACACACAGATGGTACCGCCAATAATACCCGCCCATGCTTCTATTGGTGTGTCGCCACTAAATGCACGGCTAAGCTGCGAAGCCGCCGCATCATACACGTCGTATCCCCACATAATTAAAGCGATACCTATAACGATTAAAACAATTCCTACAATCTTATTATTCATAAATATCCTTAAGGTTTAACTTACATAAACTAAATAAAAAATAAATCAGAGTTAATCTAACTCTAATTGGGCACGTTCTACGCTCTCACTAGGTAGCTCTTTTTGTACCGACACACCTAGCTCTTTAAACTCTGATGCTTGTTTAATTAAATTACCTTTACCACGGTATAGCTGCGAAAATGCTTTATCATAACTTTCTTTCGCTTTATCAAGCTGCTTACCTACGCCTTCCATACTCAATAAAAAACCATTGAGCTTGTTATAAAAACGCTCCGCTCGACTTGCCAGCTCTTTTGAATATTTGGTTTGCTCTTCAAAACGCCAAAGCTGTTTAACAATATTTAAACTAGTAAGCAGGGTAGTGGGTGTAGCTACCAGTATATTTTTTTCGATTGCTTGTTGGTAAATATCGCTTTGATATTTGAGTGCTTCTACAAAAGCTGATTCTATTGGTACAAACATAACCACTACTTCTGGCGAGTTAATACCTGGTAAGCGGTCGTACGATTTACTCGCAAGTTCATTAATACGCGCTGTAACGGCGTTTACATGCTCTTTAATTGCTTGATTAGCATCTAGATCATTTTCAGCGTTCACGTAGCGTGTATAGGCATTTAATGAAGTTTTAGCATCAATAACTAAGTGGCGACCCTGTGGTAAGTACACAACTACATCAGGGCGCAAGCGGCCATCTTCAGTGTTAAACGACACTTCGCGCTTATAATCAACGCCTGCACGTAAGCCAGCACTATCTAATACGTTTTCGAGCATAAGCTCGCCCCAATTACCTTGGGTTTTCTTTTGCCCTTGTAGGGCGTTACTGAGCTTGTCGGCTTGATCTGTTATAGCTTGGCTTTTAGCTTGCAAATGCAGTAGCTCGGTTTTAAGCGCAGTCCGTTGTTTTATGTCTTCAACGTGCATTGATTCCATTTTTTCTCTAAAGCCTTTTAGCTCGCCTTGAACTGGTTTTAATAATTGCTCAATGCTTTCTTGATTTAAGGTTTTAAAGCTTTGTGATTTTTCTTCTAGAATTTTATTGGCTAGGTTTTCAAACTCTTTTTTGAGCGTATTTTTACTTTGCTCAATTTGCGCGAGTTGCTCGCTAAAGTTTTGCTGTTTTTGCTCAAGGGTAGTGCGCATATTATTATATTCAACATCGCGCTGATTATATTGTTCACGAAGCGCTGCCAGCTCGCCTTCGGCTTTACGCCAAAAATGATTGTATTGGATGCTTTGTTTTTCTTGTTCGCTAAAACGCGTTTTAAAATGCTGGGCTTCATCGCGCTGCTCTTGGTGAGTATGTTCTAGCAGTTCATGATCTTCTAGTAAGGCGCTGTATTGCAGCTCTTTATTATCAAATTGGTTTTGTAACAGGGAAAGCTGTTGCTGCTGTTCGCTTATTTGTAG
Organism: Pseudoalteromonas sp. Z9A6; assembly: GCF_011378805.1. Taxonomy (NCBI): domain Bacteria; kingdom Pseudomonadati; phylum Pseudomonadota; class Gammaproteobacteria; order Alteromonadales; family Pseudoalteromonadaceae; genus Pseudoalteromonas; species Pseudoalteromonas sp. Z9A6. The sequence goes on along the minus strand of NZ_WTKZ01000026.1, from coordinate 30,713 downwards.
ATGTAGCTTTTTGCGAAGCCGTGTTGATACAGCGCCGTAAAATAGGGCGCCTAAAGCAACACCAGCACCAGCGCTTAGCCAATCAATATTAGTGAGTACTTGAGTGAGCATAAAATAAACTTATAAAATTTAGAGACATGCCATCATAACCAATAACCAACAACAGAAGTAGGGGAGTTAAGAAATTACAGACATAAAAAAACCAGCTTAAAATAAGCTGGTCAAATATTACTAATATTATTAGGTGAGGCTATATAACAACAGGCATTAGAGTAGACCGGATAACAAAATAATTAATTCAAATTAATTTGCGGAAGATCATTTATTTTTATTTGGGTTGATTTAAACAAATCAAATTATGGGCATAAAAAAAGCCAGTTCAAAATGAGCTGGCTCAATCATTACTAAAATGAGTAACTAAATAGGGGGAATCAACATGAAAACTTGTATTAACTGCAATTAATCAACAAGCATAATAGTAGACGCGTCTTTTTTAATTAAGTTCAAAAAAAATAAAAACTTTTAAAATAAGTGCTGAACGCTAAATTTTAGACATAAAAAAAGCCAACTCAAAATGGGCTGGCTCAATCATTACTAAAATTAGTAACTAAATAGGGAATCAACATGAAAACTTGTATTAACTGCAATTAATCAACAAGCATAATAGTAGACGCGTCTTTTTGAATTAAGTTCATAAAAAAATAAAAAACTTTTAAAATAAGTGCTGCGCGCTAAATTTTAGACATAAAAAAAGCCAACTCAAAATGGGCAGGCTCAATCATTACTAAAATTAGTAACTAAATGGGAAATCAACATGATGCTTGTGTTAACTGCAATTAATCAACAAGCATAATGATAGACGTCCGCTTTTTAATTAAGTTCATAAAAAGATCAAAACTTTTTAGATCTTTTTTAGTTTTTAATTAAAGACAACATTTGCTGCTCATCAAACTTTGTAAAGCTCATTGATTTATCAGTAAATAATGCATCAACAAGAGCTTGCTTGTCTTGCTGCATTTTAAATACTTTTTGCTCTATTGAGTTACTCATTATGAGCTTATAAACAAATACAGGATTAGTTTGACCAATACGGTAGGCTCTATCAGTCGCTTGCTTTTCTACTGCGGGATTCCACCATGGATCAAAATGAATAACAGTATCTGCTTGTGTTAAGTTAAGGCCTGTTCCACCGGCTTTTAAGCTAATTAAAAACACGGATGTTTTACCACAGGTAAACTCGTCGATTACTTTATCTCGTTGACGCGTTTGCCCTGTAAGCATACTAAAGTTAATGTTTATTTCTTCAAGGCGTTGAGCTATTAAATCGAGTGCCGATGTAAACTGACTAAATATAATAATCTTACGACCCAGGCTTAGCATAAGCGGTAAGTGTGTTGTTAACCATTCAAGCTTAGCAGAGCCTGCTTGAGTATGTGGATCTATTAATTTAGGGTGGCAACAAATTTGCCTTAACTTTAAAAGCGCCTCTAAAAATGCAAGCTTACTTTTTTGTGCGCCTTGTTCGGCAAATAAGTCTATTAGCTTCTCTTCTAATGAACGTGTAATGCCTTGGTACATTTCTTTTTGCTTAGGCTCAAACTCAAACTCTTTTGTAAGCTCTGTTTTTTCAGGTAACTCTTGCGCTACTTGTGCTTTAGCGCGGCGCATTATAAAGGGCATAATTAACGCTTTTAACTGCTCAGCCCTCTGCATATCAGCTTCACGCTCAATAGGTGTTTGAAAGTGCTGCTTAAAGTGGGCTTGAGAGCCAAGTAACGATGGCATAGCAAAATCGAGTAACGATTTAAGCTCAAGTAAATTATTCTCGATTGGAGTACCACTTAAACAAAGTTTAAAGTCGGCATTTAAGCGTTTAACTAATCGTGAGACCTGTGCGGTATCGTTTTTAATGTATTGTGCTTCATCGAGGATTATATTTTCAAAATATAATGGCGAGTAATATGCAATATCACGCTTTAAAAGCGGGTATGTAGTAAGAATGCATTGTGCTTGTGCTAAGTGTTGTAAAGGATCGTTACGGTTTGATCCAAAAATAGTGGTTACTTTTAAACTTTTAGCAAACTTAGTAATTTCGTTTTTCCAATTACTCACCAAGCTAGTTGGGCACACTATAAGTGTAGGGCCTGCTTGAGGGCGGTTAAATGTACTCGCTAAAAATGCAATAACTTGGAGTGTTTTACCCAACCCCATGTCGTCAGCTAAAATACCACCTAATTGATGACGTTTTAAAAAGCTAAGCCAATCAACGCCTTGCTGTTGGTACTCACGAAGTGTTACAGAGTCATTTAAGCCATGTAATGAAACCTTAGGCATTGCCTTATCGGTATTATTTAACTCTTGTAAATATAGCTCAAGTGAATCGTCGTGAAGCTCTACATTAATAGCTGTGTGCTTTACTAGTTCAGGTAAATACGAAAGCGGAATATTAAATTCGTCACGTGTTTTTACAAATTCAAAGCGTTCTTTAAATTCGTTTAATAAGTTAATGGCAGACTTATTAATAACCCCAAATTGACGACCAAGCGGGTAGTAATAAAACAGTTCACTTTGGCGATTCAATGACTGATAAAGCGAATCAGCATTAGTAAACAACAGCGCTGCTTTTGCGTCACACAACAATACTTTGCAGTGCATTTGATGCCCTGCTGCACGGTGTACATGTAAACTCACTTCACATTGTGGATTAGGGCTTGTTACTTTACTTACACTGACTTGCCAACCACGCTGCTTAAAGCCAGGAAATACTTCGTATATTAGCCAATGCAAATGGATAGGAGATTGCTTTGTAAATACAAGCTCACTTTGTAAACCCCCTTTACAAAATTCAAACCCTAGATTGATTAGCTCGTTAGTTACGGTGTTTTCAAATGCGCTATTTATAGTACTTGCTGGGGCAGAACCAGCTAAATAGTTTTTATTTTTATACTTAAATAACAGCGAAAGTGATAAACCTTGCTCGCCCATTGTTACTTTTAAAACAGCATTACTAGATAGCTTAGGTAACGTTGGCTGCAAGTTAGTAGGGTGCGGTATAACACCTGCACCAAAGTTATCTGCAAGTTGTTTGTATATTCTGTCAAAATTAGCGTCATGCAAAGCAGGCATAGTTTGTAAATGCGCTATTTCGTCTGCACTCAATGGTGTACGAAGACGACCCGCTTTTAAATGATCTAAATCGAGGTAAGTAGGCGGTGTTGTTTTTAATAAAGCCCAGTTTTGGGTTTGCTCGAGCTTAATAACTAATTGTGATAGATCTTTATCTTGCTCCCAACTAAAACTCAATGCTTGGCCAGATTGCGCTTTAATTGGCACGCGAGAGCGCTGAAAAAACAAGCGCTCAGTAGCTATCAATTGTTGTAGGGCACTAAAGCCCCATTGGCCTTTTAGCTCAATACTTCCTACTGCATTTTGTGAACGTATCCAACTAAATAATCTAAAATCACTTTCGAGTAAATCATTTGGCGTTACGAAACTATTTAACTGCTGCTCAGTGAGGTTTCGGCCTAACGTGTAATTCTTTTTAGTCTCAAAATTAGCTATTTTAGGTGTTAAAAATACTTTGTTATTTTCAATATCTAATACAAATAATAATACTTGCGAGGGTGTATGTTGATCACCACTTTTAAGAGCGCTTAATTCACTAAACCAATCATTAATGAAGTAATCTTCACCGTATTCACCAGAGTGCTCTATTTTAAGCTTAAACAAAATAGCAGCTAAATGTCGGCATTTGGTTTTTGCATTACACGAACAGTGTGTATCAACAGAATAACCAGTTGGTACTTTACTGATCTCAATACGTTGGTTAAATGATGATCCGTTATCCACTTGCACGGTAGAGTCTACAACAGAAAAATTAGGGGTATGCTCTAGCCAGGTGATTTGACCTTTCTTGTAGTACTCTTTGCCTTTATCTAAGACATTTTCGCGGAAAAGTTTTTTAATAAAGCGTTCAGAAAGAGGAAACTGGGTAGCCTGCTCATTTTTAATTTCTTCAAAAATAGCCATTAAATCATTTTTTGATAAGTTAGCAGACATGTCACTCTAAGCATTAAATTTTAAAAATAATTCTGCCAGTATATGCCTTATGTGCTCTGAGCTAAAGCACTATTAACAAGATATAAACTGGTTGGAGCTGATAGGTTAGTAAAAAATCGGTTTATAGGTAAAAATGAGTATAAAATTTCACAAAATATTAGGCATTACATACAAATATAAAAATTAAACGGCACGTTATAGATCACAATTTTACTAACAATGATAATAAACCAAGAGCAAATAGCTAAAAGGGGGCGATTAGTTAGTAAAAAAGTGATCTTGAAGAGGAAATATGATTATTTAAGGTAGGATTAGGCTAGTAAAGATCAGATTTTTACTAACAAAACAATCTGTCAGATCACTATTTAACTAAGTAGACATGTCTGACAGATCATTATTTAACTAACTAATTAAAGGCACTTAATAGCTTAGTTAATTGTTCTAAGCGTTTGTCTGTCATCACTTTATTGTCAATTTTGATAGACACATCACCACTTTTTAAATTGCGTTGTACCGATACAAACTTATTTTCAAGTACAGCTTCACGCTTAACAGCAACTTGAGGCTCAGCAGTTAGGCATTTGGTGATTGCCATTGCACGCTTGTCGTCACTTGTAATGGCGTTTAGCTCTTCATCGCTAGCTAGGTCACTAACAAGCTGATTAAACGCCTCTTGGTCTCTCTCCTTTGCGCTCATGAGCTTTTTAGCCACTTCGCGACCCACGTGATTCGCAGTAGGGTAGAGTGCAATAACTTCAGCAGGTATTTGTTCATACGCTTTAACAGCATCTGCAATGGCGGTGTGTGATACACCTTCAATTGCAGCAATCTCTCTGTAAGATCCTTTTTTGCCTTGTTCAATAAGCTCATTTTTAGTTTGCTGGTAAGCTTGTCCTAGCTCCCATAAACTTGGAGCGATATATTGATCTGAAGATACAGCTAAAATTTTAGCGTCTTGCTCAGTAAAGTCACTTGAACTAAGTACTAAATAATCAGCGTTACCTAAAATACAGGCCATACGACGGCGAGAACCCGCTAAGACTAAGCTTTTATCACCCTGATCCCAAAGTAACGCAGGGTGCTGATTACGGCCATCCTCTGCAATGGCAGGTAAAATATCCGATACTGACTTTTCGTTAAGAAGTGCTTGTACACGGCGATTTTTACCGTATACACCAGTTGTAGATTCAATGTCAGCGTGTGCGATCACTTTGCAAATAAGTGTAATTTGGCGCTCAGGATCGCTCGGTGCTGGCATGCGAATTACATCACCAGCATTTGCTTGTTCAAGTAATGCGTCAAGGCTACTACTTCCTACAGCTGTTGCAAAAGGATCTAAGCGGGTGTCATTTTTACGTTTTTTAGCCATTTTTATTTAACATCCTTACTTAGGGGTATTGAGTGTTGATTGAGTTGACTGCCAATTTGAACGAATAAGCATTTCTAGCTCATCGACCACATCTTTAATATTTTCTTGAGCGCGCATTAGTGATTCACGGCTTGCTAAGCTGTCTGACGCTTTTTGATCAAAAATAGTATTGAAAGACGAAGAGCTAGCAGTAATCGCCGAGCTGTGGTTGATTGGGTAACTCATAACTTGGCGACCGAATGCACTACGAACATCTTTAACAATATCGCGCTGTGAGTGATTACCTTTTACATAGTTGGTAACTAAAAACTGCATAAAGTCCCATCCCTCATGGCCAAGTGCCGCAACGGTATGGTAAATCTCACCTAGTCGTTTTAAATATTTATTATTAGCATCAAAGTCTACAGCTTCTGGATGAACAGGAATAAGCATCGCAGTAGAAGCCATTAATGCATTATAAAACATAAAGTTAAGAGTTGGAGCTGTATCTATTAATATAATATCAAACTCGTCTTTAACAGGGTTAATTACTTTTTCAAGTAACTTATGGTAATGACGAGTTTGCTCATAATTTGAGGTGTCTTTGAGTAATGTTGCAGTTTCGTGCTCAAAATAAAAATCGTCCATACCTGATGGTAGTACACGAATATTTGGGATATGCGTTGGTAAAAATGAGTTTGAAACAAATTCAGGCCATGTTTCGCCCTCATCTAAATCTATACAATCACGCATTAAATCACCAACAGTAATTGGGTCATGCTCGCTTGAAGGAAAAAAGCTTGAAGAAGAGCCTTGAGGATCTAAATCAATTATTCCAATGCGATAGCGCTTAATATTTGTAGTTGCCAGCGCTGCTGCAATATTAACCATGCTGGTTGTTTTGCCACAGCCACCTTTGAGAGAATTAATGACAATAACTTGCAGTTTGTCATCACCAGTACGATGATCTGGTTTAATATCCATAATATCAGCCATAGCAAAAATGTTTACTAATGTGTAAGCATAATGACCATTGGCGCCGCGTTTTATGTTTAAATCATCAAAGTCACCGTTGTCATGACGTCTTTTTAAAGTACGATTATTACAACCTAATAAATCGGCAGCTGCTTTTTGCGTATAAGTTCTTAATTCTTTTTCTTCTGATTTAAGATGAGCACGATAGTGCTGAATACGACCTTCTAATGATTTTTCAGCTACTTCGGCAGTTGCTTTTAAAAGCCGGTAGGTACTTAACGCGTTATTATTGATAGACATACTTTCTTCCTCAAAGTTAGGCAGTTAGTATAATGTCCATTCAAATTGCTGTAAATAACTATTTAAGACGACATGCGTTTTAAAAAGAAGACATTTAAAAATACTTTTACACTTTTACACTTTTAATGTTGCTTAGTATAAATAAAGAAGTTTAAAGGTGGTTAAATATATAAGGTAGTAAAGGTTAAGGGCCTAAAATTAACACATAACATTATGATTAATATAAACAATATAAAAAAAAGCAGATCAGCGTTATACTTGGTTAAGATCAGATCTTTATCTACCTGCAGATCAGCTTTTTACTAAGCCTTATTTTTTAAATCAAGTTACCCACAGGTTGCGCATAAGGTTATGAACAAAAAGAGCCCTTGAGATCAACTTTTTACTAAGTAAATTATAAAGTTATGCACTAACCTTAGCGTCAATAGGTTCGTTTAATTAGTATGGATCTGATCTGTACTTGGTACAGATCAGATCTATGCTAACTCGATAAGCCTTTATCCACAGGGATATTAATTTTATTGTGAATTTGTCGTGCTAAATTTTAAAATAAAGCCATTGTGATGGACAAAATAACAGCTGAGTTAGTAAAAAACAGATTTGTGATGACCCAGTTAGTAAAAATATGATCTGAAATCGCAAGTTATGTACATTACTTAGTATAATAGTGATCTAAACGTTTTATTTAAAGTCAGATCACTTTTATACTAACTTAAACATTTAACTTTTGTTGTTTAATGTGTTGTTATTAGATGTCGCAATAAAAATGGAAATAAGAACAATGAGCCGAAAGGTCAACATCTCGGTAGATAATTTGCCCGATACACTCAGGGGCCAAATCCACGGGGTGGAAAGTGCAATTGATAACGAAAGTTTAGCACTATTTACAGACAACAAAGACGTGCGAATTTCTATTGAAAATGCAGCTCATGGTTTACGTGCATATTCAAACACGTTTAATCATTATGATTTGTGGGGCCGTTTTGTTCGCTCTGGCTATAAAAAATTGCCACTTGAAGAAGCGCCTAAAAAAACAATCATTACGCGTAAAATATCGGAGAAAGTTGATGGTATTTTATACGATGGTGAGATAAAAATTACCCCTGCTGTTGTCAGTACTCGTAAAGATGGCGAAGATATTGAGTATCTTGTTTGGCCATCGGACAGAGAAGAAAAAGTAGAACGAGCACTTATTCGTTTAGCTTCTAAAGGCAAAATAGTAAAAATTAATTTTAAGTCCGGTATTCAATACGCGGTTGTTTTTTCTATGAACGAATTAGCGCAAGAGCTCAAAGCGGTAGGGCAGTCAATGCCATATCCTGCTATTAAAGAGTCACTTGAAGCATTGCAAGGTTCTAAACTTTCATTTAAATATTCAGCAACCGATACTAAAAACTCCGATATAGATGATTCGTTTTACGAGTCAAATATGAACTTTTTATCGTCACTTCACTTTAGTGGCAAAAAAGGTCAAGGTGGCAATGTAAAGTGTGTGGCCTGCTTAAATGCGTTTGTTCATAACATGATTGATAACCTTGAATACAAAGGGTATTACTTTAATAGTGCACAAGAATTAAAACGGGGATTGTCGCGTTGGATGATGCTTCGTTTGTATCACCTTTGGCGTTATGCAGCTCCAGGTAAAACTTATCATTTTAGATTACTTTCTATTATGGAAAAATACGGATCTATTTATTCAACTGATGATATTACGGAAAATAAATTAAAAGCGCTTCGTCGTGATATGACCACCACAATGAAAGATTTGATTGAAAAAGGTGCTATATCAGAATACAGCATTACAAACGTCAAAGATGACAAAAATGGTAACATTATTGATTACACATACGAAATGCACCCGTCTGATCAGTTTTGCGATGAAATACTTACATTGAACAAACACAACAAACGCATTGAGATTCAAGGCGGTAAACGTATTGTTGAAAATGCAGTGTTAATTGATGAAGATAAAATAGAAGAGATAGTAGAAAAATAATAAACGTTATTTAAATACTGTACATATTTACTAAAAAGGCCACATATTGTGGCCTTTTTAACATAATAGCTATCGGTCAACTTGTTCTAAATATAGCCTATCAACTAAAAAATCATACTCACGTTTTCGAGGATGAGCTTCGGGTTTTTTATAATCAGGTAAGATACCTAGTTTAACGTCTGGTTCTGGATTAATTAGAATAAATGGTAATGCGGCGCTCACATGATAGCGGTTTTGTGCTGTGTATCTCACATTAACTTGAGGGCTTACGCGAGTAGGGCGACGAATTCTTAATTTTTCCTTTTCACCTAAACTAGCAACCCGTAATTGTTCTTGAGCTACAAGTGATTGCCATTTTTGCTGATCTATCATTCTTGGATTTCGATAACAGGCCGATTTGTCGAGCATTTCGAGGGCCATTTTTTTAGTCAACGTTTTAGTTGCGTGCTTGTGCATCCAAGTAAACCTAACAGAAAATGGTGATTCACTCTCACTGTGAATCTTACGATAAGCAGCAAGTGTTATTAAATTTGGTATTGCATTATGAACAGCCTCAAATCGGGCATCGTTATTATCAATTGCCAATATACACTCTTTGAAACTAGCTTTAGCTTTGTTAACCTGTGCTATACGATTATTTAAAGCTTGTTTATCTGCATTTTTAATAACAAGTAAACCAGGGTGCCTTTTTAACACGCGACTGCTTAAGCCCGATTTTTTATAAATGTCAGAAAAGGAGTTTAAAATTGCCTTTTGAGCCGGCGCTCCAGTTATTTTAGAGACAAGTATGGACTCAGGAACCTTATTTTCATCTAAATTACTTACATCAGGTAACTGATAGTACTCTGCTCTGGAAAACTCACATTCGTTTAATTCTTCAATTAACCTTAAAGTTAATTCGTTCATTAAATCAAACTGACTCCTAATTTGCACTTTAGTAACCACGGCACACCTTAAAGAACACATCTTACTAATTTCATATTATTGCACGGACTTTGCATTGAGTAAACTTTTTAAAAAATAATACTCGTTGATCAGATAATATTAAAAGAAGTATGAGTATGATGTGTTCTTTTCTAGGATGGATAGTTCTACTTATTCCTGTAATTTAGTACTGTTTTATTGATTAAAGAGTTAGTTCGCTTAGAGCTTAATTGCCCATGTAGTGTAATAAATGAGGAATGTAAAATGAACTTGGTGCGGTTGTATTCAAAATAATAGTGTTAGTTTTGGTTGTTTCTCTAATTAGTGATTAATATTATAACGTGTTTTAACTATGGGTCTATCATCCAAAACCTTAGAATGTCATACATGCTTTTTACATGAGAGCCATTTAAGGCATCACTGGCAGTTAAGTTTTTAGTTATCACAACTTGCTAAATAACGCTGACGGCAGGGTGAGAAGATGAGGGGTGAATCAGCAGATTAACCTTGTGTCAGTTGTAAGTATATTCTGGCATGAGAATAATCAACAGCGTTATTCTACTAGGCTTAAAGTACATATAAATGAGCAACACAAAATGACATATCATATATTTAGGCCTGCACATAGTCCTTGTTAGTTAATAATTAATTTAGCGCGTAAAGTTAAGATTACATTTGATGCAATTTAAGTATGATGTGTTCTTAAGTAAAATACATATAATATACCCTTGTGCTTTATTTATTCTCAATGTGTTAAAATTGAAACTAATTAACTCTAATTGTATGTTTTTAATCACTTTAGTTTATTTAAAATAAAACTAAAGTGATTGTTATATAATCACCTGAGTTAAGTAAAATTACTTTTATACTTAACTCATAACTAAATAATTGGAAAATAGTGAATTTAGTCCTTGAACATAGGGGTCTGCATACGTTAATTTCTTCTTATCAGGTAATGTAGGAATGAGGAAAAATTATGTCATCGTGGAACCCAAATAGCTGGAGAGAGCTGCCAATACTGCAGCAGCCACAGTACCCAGATCAAGAAATACTTAAATCAGTAGAAGGCCAATTAAAAACGGCTCCGCCTCTAGTTTTTGCCGAAGAAACAAGAAGCCTATTCAAACAACTTGAAGACGTGTGCGAAGGTCGTGCATTTTTACTTCAAGGTGGTGACTGTGCCGAGTCGTTTAGCGATTTTAATGCCGCTAATATTCGCGATACATTCAAAACAATTTTACAAATGGCTGTTGTATTGACTTATGGCGGTAAATGCCCAGTAGTTAAAATAGCGCGTATGGCTGGTCAATACGCTAAACCTCGTTCAGCAGACTTAGAAACAATTAATGGCGTGTCTTTACCATCTTACCGTGGCGACATTATTAATAATATTGAGTTTACAGAAGAAGCGCGCATTCCAGACCCACAACGTTTAATGACTGCATACCATCATAGTGCTGCTACGTTAAACTTATTACGTGCATTTGCACAAGGTGGCCTAGCCGATCTTCACCAGGTTAACCGCTGGAACATGGGCTTTGTTGCTGCAAATCCACTTAAAGAAAAATACCAACAACTTGCAGATAAAATTCAAGACGCACTAGAGTTTATGGAAGTGTGCGGAATTAACTCTACAATTGCGCCAAGCTTAAAAGAAACCGATTTATACACTTCTCACGAAGCTTTACTACTTGGTTACGAAGAGGCACTAACACGTCGCGACCATTTATCGGGTGACTGGTACGATTGTTCTGCTCACTTTGTTTGGATTGGTGAACGTACACGCCAACTAGACCATGCACATATTGAATTCTTTAAAGGCATTAAAAACCCAATTGGTGTTAAAGTTGGCCCAGGTATGGACCCTGACGACCTAATTCGTTTAATTGACGCATTAAACCCAGATAATATTCCTGGTCGTTTAACGCTAATTACGCGTATGGGTGCAGACGTACTGCCAGAAAAACTCCCAGCACTAGTAAGAAGAGTTCAACAAGAAGGCCGTAAAGTAATTTGGAGCTCAGATCCAATGCACGGTAATACTGAAAAAGCGACTTCAGGTTACAAAACGCGTAACTTCGATAATATCATGCGCGAGATCAGTCAGTTCTTCGCTGTACACAAAGCTGAAGGTTCATACGCAGGTGGTGTTCACCTAGAAATGACAGGTCAGCACGTAACAGAATGTACAGGCGGTGCTTACGGTTTATCTGACGATGACCTAGCGCAGCGTTACAAAACGCAGTGTGATCCACGCCTTAACGCCGACCAAGTATTAGAGTTAGGCTTTTTAGTCGCTGATTTACTAAAAGACGCACGTAAATAATATTTATTGATACAAAAAAACCGCTTAGTTGCGGTTTTTTTTATTTCAAATTTGATGACTATGTTAATACTTACGTCGCTCCAAGTCTGTCTCTATCAGTATTTTTGCAGAAATTTCTTCAACAGAATGATGCGTAGAATTAAAGTAAGCTATTTTGTGACGCTTATACAACATTTCTACTTCGCGCACCTCAATACGACACTGTTTAATTGAGGCATACTTAGAGTTAGCCATACGTCGATGCCTTATAGCCGCAAGCCTCTCAGGGTCAATCGTGAGCCCAAATAACTTATGTTTATAAGGGACTAAACATTTAGGCAAACCTTCATTATCTAAATCTTCTTCTGTAATAGGGTAGTTAGCCGCTTTAATGCCGTACTGCAGCGCTAAGTATAAGCTTGTCGGGGTTTTACCACTTCTGCTAACGCCAATTAAAATGATGTCTGCCTCGGAAAAGTTTTTAATATTTCCGCCATCATCATTCATAAGCGCATAGTTAACCGCATCAATTCTAAAATCATAACTTTTTTCGTGGATAGAATGCGTACGATGCATTTTTGGAACAGGGGCTACATTGAGTTCTTTTTCTATTTTTTCGCTATACGTAGTTAAAAAATCATACGTAACTGCATCAGCCGATTTTATAATTTCACTTAAATTGTGATTCACAAAAGTAAAAAACACGAAAGGCTTTTCACCTGTTTTTGCAGCGGTTGCATTAATTAAAGCTTTAATTTCGTGCGCTTTTTCTTCAGTTTCTACAAATGGAATTGTTTTATGATTAAAATCGATAGGAAACAACGACAAAGTCGCATGCCCAAATACCTCTGAAGTAATTGCTGTTCCATCTGATATATAAAAAGCAGTTCTCATAATTAACCTTTTTATTGCGTTTAAATCCCTAAAATGGGTTTCCCACGGTTTACGTGAGGACTATTGCCAGTGTAGAATGATGACGACCTTTATAAAAGGTTTTCTTTCTTAACTCTCACAGTTAGACCTACAATTTGTTTTTTTTGGAGAAAGATCCGTGCAAGAATACGTTCTCTGGTATCAAGAGCTTGGTATGCAAGATGTTCCTCGAGTTGGCGGTAAAAACGCGTCACTTGGCGAAATGATTTCAAACCTCGCAAACGCAGGTGTACAAGTACCGGGTGGTTTTGCAACTACCGCAGATGCTTTTAATGAGTTTCTAGATCAATCAGGACTCACCGCCAAAATTCATGACATCCTAGATACACTTGATGTTGATGATGTAAATACACTCGCTAAAGTCGGTGCCGATATCCGCCAATGGATAATCGACACACCATTCCAACCAAACCTAGATCAAGCCATTCGCGACGCATATAGCCAACTCCATGGCGATACTGCAGTAGATGTTTCATTTGCAGTACGTTCATCAGCTACCGCTGAAGATATGCCAGATGCATCATTCGCAGGCCAACAAGAAACTTTCCTTAACGTTGTCGGTATCGATTCAGTCATGGTCGCTATTAAACACGTATTTGCTTCATTATTTAATGACCGCGCAACCTCATATCGTGTTCACCAAGGTTACGATCACCGTGGTGTAGCGTTATCGGCAGGTATACAGCGCATGGTACGTTCAGATAAATCAGCATCTGGCGTAATGTTTAGTATTGATACAGAGTCTGGTTTTGAAGACGTTGTATTTGTTACATCAAGCTATGGCTTAGGTGAAATGGTTGTACAGGGCGCAGTAAACCCTGATGAATTTTATGTTCATAAACCAACATTACTAAAAAACAAACCTTCAGTAGTACGTCGTAACATTGGTTCTAAAGCCATTCAAATGATTTACTCAGAAGATAAAGCGCACGGTAAACAAGTAGACATCGTTGATGTAGACCCAGCGCTTTCAAACAAATTTTCGATTACAGATGAAGAAGTGCAAGATCTTGCCAAACAAGCTGTAATCATCGAAAAACATTACGGTCGTCCTATGGACATCGAATGGGCAAAAGACGGTAACGACGGCAAACTATATATAGTTCAAGCGCGTCCAGAAACCGTGCGCTCAAACGAAGACGCAAACGTAATGGAACGTTTTCAATTAAACGGTACTAGCAACGTAATTGTTGAAGGCCGTGCAATTGGTCACAAAATTGGTAGCGGTGTTGTACGCGTACTCGATTCAATTAAAGAAATGGATCAAGTACAAGAAGGTGACATTTTAGTGACCGACATGACCGACCCAGATTGGGAACCAATCATGAAGCGTGCTGCAGCCATTGTTACAAATCGTGGCGGTCGTACGTGTCATGCTGCAATTATTGCACGTGAATTAGGTATTCCAGCAGTGGTTGGTTGTGGTAATGCAACCGATTTAATCAAAGCGGGTCAAGAAGTAACAGTCTCATGTGCTGAAGGCGATACAGGCTACATCTACGAAGGTATTTTAGACTTTGAAATACTAACGTCGCGTGTTGATAAAATGCCAGAACTACCAATGAAAGTTATGATGAACGTGGGTAACCCCGATCGTGCATTCGATTTTGCACGTTTACCGCATGCAGGTGTTGGCCTTGCCCGTGTTGAGTTTGTTATTAACCGCATGATTGGTGTGCACCCTAAAGCACTTTTAAACTTTGATGCGCAAACACCCGCTCTACAAGCAGAAATTACCGAAATTATTGCCGGTTACGAATCACCTGTAGAATTTTATATCTCTAAGTTAGTAGAAGGTATTTCTACACTTGGTTGTGCCTTTGCACCAGAGCGTGTAATTGTGCGTATGTCTGATTTTAAATCAAACGAATACGCAAACTTAGTAGGTGGTGAGCAGTACGAACCAGAAGAAGAAAACCCAATGATTGGTTTTCGTGGTGCTGCACGTTATATCTCTGAAGACTTCCGTGATTGTTTTGCCCTTGAGTGTGAAGCTATAAAACGTGTAAGAAACACCATGGATATGACCAACATCGAAATCATGATCCCATTCGTACGTACCCTCGAAGAAGGTAAACGTGTAATCGAATTACTAGAAGAGCATGGCCTTAAACGTGGCGAAAATGGTCTTAAAGTAATAATGATGTGTGAGCTTCCTTCAAATGCATTACTTGCAGATGAATTTTTAGATATGTTCGATGGATTTTCTATCGGCTCTAACGATTTAACTCAGCTAACACTTGGTTTAGACCGTGATTCAGGTTTAATCGCACATTTATTTGATGAGCGTAACCCTGCTATTAAAAAGCTACTTTCAATGGCTATTAAAACAGCTAAAGAAAAAGGTAAATACGTAGGTATTTGTGGCCAAGGTCCTTCAGATCATGAAGACTTTGCAGCATGGTTAGTAGAGCAGGGCATTGATTCTGTTTCACTAAACCCAGATACAGTACTAGAAACTTGGTTATACCTAGCAGACAAACTTGCTAAATAATCGCGTTTATTCGTTACTAATAAAAATGCCAGCTTAATAGCTGGCATTTTTGTATGTGGCATAATTTAGCGTGCTAATTTTTTATCTAAATAATTACACGATTTAGTTAAGGCTTTTTGGCATAGTTTTAAATAATGCCTCGCTTTTGGATAGTAAAAAGAAAAGCACAGTAATCCCGCCATAAAAAATATCAGCGACGGGCCTGGCACGATTGCAAAAAACAACCCAAGCAAAATAAACAAAACACCTATGATCTGTAATAGTAATTTTTTCATATAAACCTCTACACATTGGTTTAACTTGATTATAAATACAGAACCTCAAAATACGACAAAAAGAGTGTTACAAACTGTAAAATCTTCAATTTCTATTAGCCATCACCATGATATAATTACACAAATGCCTTAAATTATCGCCGTCATGATAGCAACAATTACACAGCAAGATGCAGCGACCGAACTTGTCGCAAATTACTTAAGTACTATTAAAAATCAAGGTTTTAGCGGAGACACCGATGCAAGCTATGCAACGCGTTTAACTGCCTCTACCGATAACAGTATTTATCAGCAAATTCCGCAAGGTGTTATTTTTCCTAAAACCGAAAAAGACATTCAACTCGCTTTGCAAACCGCATCTCGCGACCCATTTTTGTCGCTTACTTTTGGCCCGCGTGGTGGCGGTACGGGTACAAACGGGCAGTCACTAACGCCTGGTATTGTTGTTGATTTATCACGTTATATGCGAGAAATTCTCGAAATTAACGTAGAAGAAGGTTGGGTAAGAGTACAAACAGGTGTAATAAAAGATCAATTAAACGACTTTTTAAAACCCTATGGTTTTTTCTTTTCACCCGACTTATCTACTAGTAATCGTGCAACTATTGGCGGAATGATCAGCACCGATGCATCAGGCCAAGGGTCACTAGTTTACGGTAAAACCAGTAATCATGTTTTAGGCTTAACTACGTATTTAGTTGATGGCACACCTATGGTTACCTCGCCAATCGACATACAAAAAGCAAAAGTTATCGCCGAGCAAGACTCACTTATAGGCAGCTTATACAAAACAGTATTAGATATTTCTATTACGCAGCGCGATGCTATTTTAGAGAAGTTTCCGCGTTTAAATCGCTTTTTAACCGGCTACGACCTAGAGCATGTGCTAAGTGATGACTTACAAACTTTTGATATGAGCAGGCTAATTACCGGATCAGAAGGCTCATTAGGTATAGTCACTGAGGCAAAATTAAACTTAACACCCATAGCCGAATTTAAAACACTTATAAATATTAAGTACGATAGTTTTGATTCTGCACTTCGTCATTCACCTTTTTTGGTAGATGCACGCGCAACATCTGTTGAAACAGTCGACAGCAAAGTATTAAATTTAGCGCGCGAAGATATAATTTGGCATTCAGTATCGGACTTAATAGCCGACGTACCAAATAAAGATATGCAAGGGCTCAACATGGTTGAGTTTAATGCAGTATCGCCCGACGACATAAAAGACAAAGTTAACACACTTTGTACATTGTTAGATGAGTGCGTAGCAAATCAAACCAACGGTGTAATTGGTTATCAGTTAACCAACGATAAAAGCGATATTTTAAAAATTTACGCAATGCGTAAAAAGTCAGTCGGTTTGCTTGGTAATGTTAAAGGCAGCCAAAAGCCATTGGCCTTTGCCGAAGACACCGCAGTACCGCCAGAAAACCTAGCCGATTATATTGTAGAATTTAGAGCATTACTCGATAGCCATAATTTACAATATGGTATGTTTGGCCATGTTGATGCCGGCGTTTTACACGTACGCCCAGCACTTGATATGTGCGATCCAGAACAAGAAAAACTACTGCGTACAATTTCTGATGACGTTGTAAAACTCACAGCAAAATATGGCGGGTTAATGTGGGGCGAGCACGGTAAAGGTTATCGCAGCGAATATGGCCCTGAATTTTTTGGCGAACATTTATTTAACCAACTTCGTAAAATAAAAACTGCATTCGATCCTAATAACAGAATCAACCCAGGTAAAATATGTACACCCATTCAAAGTGAAGACTCACTTGTAAGTGTAGATAGTCAAAAACGTTCTTACTTTGATAAGCAAATATCGATCGATGTAAAAACCAGTTTTAATAACGCCATGACCTGTAATGGTAACGGAATATGCTTTAACTACGACGAAAATTCACCTATGTGTCCGTCGTATAAAGTAACCGGCGATCGTAAGCATTCACCAAAAGGGCGCGCAACATTAATGCGCGAATGGTTACGACTTCAAGAGTCTAAAAATGTAGATTTACTGGAAGTAGAAAAAGAACTTAATAAAGGTGAAGTTATTACCTGGTGGGAACGCTTTGTTCATAGCCGAGAAAAAAACAAAGGAGTTTACGATTTTTCTCACGAAGTAAAAGAATCTATGGATGAATGTTTAGCATGTAAAGCGTGTACAACTTCGTGCCCAATAAAAGTAGATGTGCCAACTTTTAGAGCGCGCTTTTTAAATTATTACCATAGTTATTACGCTCGTCCACTTAAAGATTATTTAGTTGGGAACATAGAAACCTCGGCTCCGCTTATGTCAAAATTTGCACGAGTAATTAATCCTGTTGTAAAAACCAATTTAGTAAGTGGGTTAATTAAAAAAACGGTTGGCTATGTAGATACACCACAATTAAGTATTCCATCACTTGATAAACGTGTAGCCAAAGCGCATAAATTTAATTTTGAATTATTAGATTCACTTTCAGGTGAAGAGCAAAATAATTATGTGTTAATTGTGCAAGACCCCTTTACCAGTTTTTATGAAGCTGAATTAGTACAAAGTTTTATAACGCTTATAACTGCACTGGGTAAAAAACCTATGCTATTACCCTTTAAACCAAATGGTAAAGCACAGCATGTTAAAGGTTTTTTACACGAGTTTAAAGTAACAGCAAAAAATGCCGCCGAGTTTTTAAATAAACTCAGTGATATAAATGCGCCACTGGTTGGTTTAGATGCATCGTTAGTTATGTGTTATCGCGATGAGTACAACACAATTTTAGAAAGTAATCGCGGTGATTTTCATGTACAACTTGCACATGAATGGCTACAAACTCAATCTTTCAAATCGTTAAGTGCAAAGAAAAAGCAAGATACAGAATTTACATTGCTTAGCCACTGTACAGAAACAACGGCATTACCAAAAGCGGCAAGTGTTTGGAAAACTATTTTTACTGATATTGGTTTAACACTAAACACAACAAATACCGGGTGTTGCGGAATGGCCGGTACATACGGCCACGAAGCACAAAACCAAGAAAACTCTCGTACACTTTACGAAATGAGTTGGAAACCAATTGTAGATAAAAATAAACCAGATCAACTTTTATCTACCGGGTTTTCGTGCCGCAGCCAAGTTAAACGCTTTGAACAATTTAAACCTAAGCACCCAATAGAGTTACTCGCACAGGTACTTAGCTAATAAAAGTTAAAATAAAAAAAGGCGTAACTTAAAAATAAGTAACGCCTTTTTTATTAATACCAATTCACTTAATTAAGTGATCAATTTTGAGGCTGGAAAAACGTGTTGGTACCTCGGCAAATAATTCACTAATTTTTATAAAAGTTATTTAGATTGTTTAGCAAAACTATCTGCAATTGGTTTTGTACTTATACCATGAATAAACACACTAAATAAAATAGTGGTCATAGCGATAGTTGCAATGTCGTATTTATTTTCTATTTGTGTATCTATAACCATTAAAGTAAAAACAATCGATGCTAAACCTCGCGGTCCAAACCAAGCAAATGTGAAACGTTCTTTTATATTAAGCGCTGTAAATTGAAGCGACAACATAACCGGAATTATTCTAATTAACGTAGTACTAAGTAACGCATAAATAATTATTTCTTTATTCATATTTGGTAGAACTAAATATGCACATACAAAACCAAACAGGCACCAAATCATTAACGATGTAAAATCAGCAATATGTTCAGAATCTTCAATCAGCTCTGCTCGAACACCCGTGTCTGAAAACTTATCAAATAATAAACCCGCAATAAATACAGCAATAAAACCACTTCCATGAAAGTACTGCGTTATTGAAAAAATAGCCATGGCAAAACCTAATAGTAAAAATGGACTAGTGTTTTGTGCAAAGTAATGACGTTTCATTGCAAAATTTAATACCGGAATAAATAAAGCAATTGATGTAACCGCTATTAATACAGCTAAACCTAACTCTCGCGAAAATACACCTAATGTTTGCGATGCTGTTATTGCTGAATCAGGATTTTTAGCAAGCAAAATAAATATTAAAAACATAGGTACGCACAAACCATCGTTTAATCCGCTTTCAGTATTTATACCTTCTCGAATTTTTTCAGGTACATTTGTACTTGCTAATAAACCTTTACTCAATGCGGCATCGGTCGGCGTTAAAATAATTGCAAGCAATGCAGTTTGAATAAGTGATAACTCTGTAAATAAAAATAGTCCAGCACCAATACCACAAAGTAAGGTAAGGGGTAGGGCAACAAACAATAATAAACTAGGATACTGAAAACTATGTTTTAAAACACTTAATTTAGATTTAGCCGCATCAGAAAATAAAAATATACTTAAAGTCAGTTCTATTAACGGTAATAAAAAATCTATGCCCGTTTTTAATTCGTCGCCTTCATTGGGCAGTAACCACGCTAAAGCTATTCCACCTAAAACAAAAAACATAGGTCCTGTGATTTCTGTTCGCTCTAATTGCCTAATAGAAATTGAGTAAACTAAAAATAAAAAACCAATAAATGCTATCACTAAGTATTCCATTAAATTTTCCTTTTAACGCCAGATTTTGCTCGCTCTTTAATATTTGTTTGAATATAAATTTGATCGGTTGTCGCAATTTTAGAGTGCCCTAAATCTTCCGATAAATGTTTTAAAGGCCGTGTTTGTGCATCGTGTGTTGCACCAGTGTGGCGTAGCCAATGTGCAGTTGCCGCTTCAAGTTGTTCTGCATCATCTTTAAAACCATCATCAAGTAAAGATTGTTGGGCCAAATCAAAACTTTGTTGTACTAAACGCCTAATTTGCCTAACGGTCATTCCACCTTGGCCCCGAATTTTATGAACTAATGGTTCTGATTCGTCAACGCGAGGTAGGGCGGGTAACCCTCTGTATAATCGGTAGCGTTTTAAATATTCAACAAAATCGTCACTTAATGTAACATCACGAAGTTTATTGCCTTTACCCATAATACGTAAAAACCAAAAGCCGTCATTATCTTGCCAAAAGTGGGACATAACAGGCGACCACTGCGGGCGCTCTGACAATTCAGAAATTCGTAAATATAACCCTTTTAAACAAGCTAAGGTAAATAAATTACGCTCAAGATCTGGTTTTTGTTCGCATAAATCACGTGTTACACCAAATACATATTCCCACTGGATATCACTTAAAGTATCAGGAATTTGTATTTGAGACTGAACCACTAAATAGGGGCTATTTTTTTTAACCACAGGTACAAAGTTCGCAAATGTGCGTTCTTCTAAAATCGCAAATTTAAAAAACACATTTAATGCGGTAAACATAGCCGACAAAGTTTGCTGGCTTGCTATAGATTCTTTTTGCATAAAAGGGCGCCAATTTTGGTTTAATCGGCGAATACCTTGCTCATCCTTATAGCGCCATTGTACAGAAGTTGATGCCCATTTTTTATCTGGCTCAACCATAAAATCGACATAGGCTTCAATATCTTCACGTTTTAAGTCGAACACAGATTTTTCGGCAATTAACCAAGACCATAAATAAAAGCGTTCTAGCTCATTTCGAAAACGACTATATGTTGCTTCTGATTTTCGTCCGTAAACATATAAAAACTGGTATAAAAATTTAAGATCAGCCTTTGATTCAGTTACAGTCAAGCCAATTTGCTGTATAAAGGATGCAAGTTCTGGGTATTCTGATTTAAGAGTATCGTCATCAAGATGAGCAATTTGGTATCTTAATTGTTTTAACGTATCAACTAAAGCAACAAGCATAATGTGTAAATATTCAATAAAATAATAGACTTACAGCTTAACCCTAAAGTCCGATACTGTCTAGTATTGGACATAGTGAAAGTTTAATTATTTACACATTTTTACTGATTTAGTTTTGCTAGGTCGTATTAAGGAAAGTTTATGAAAAAGTTTATTATTTTAAGTGTAATTACATTAAGTGTTTTACTTACAGGTTGTGCCACAACGGGCAGTGCTTCACCAGGCGAAAAACGCTCTCTAGTACAAAGCATGAAATCAAATACACTAGACAAATTATATGCACAAAAACCCGATGTTAAAAAACAAATTGCCAACTCGGCTGGTTACGCTGTATTTGATAACGCAAACGTCAATGTTGTTTTAGCCAGTTTTGGTGGTGGTTATGGTGTTGTAAAAAATAACCTAACCGGTAAATCAACTTACATGAATATGGGCGAAGCCGGTTTAGGCTTAGGTTTAGGTGTTAAAGACTTTAATGTTGTTATGGTTTTTCATAACCAAGCAGCAGTAAATAGATTTATTGAACACGGTTGGGCATTTGGCGGAAACGCAGATGCAGCAGCAAAATATGAAGATAAAGGCGGTGCATTGGTTGCCGAAGCTATTGCAGATCAGGTTACAGTATATTCTTTAACCGAAAATGGCCTTGCACTACAAGCTGTACTAAAAGGCACTAAATTTTGGGTAGATTCTGAGCTAAATTAACCCCTCATAACTCTCCTAAAAGCGGGCTGGTTTGTATAATCACGCTCGCTTTATTATAAACAACCAAATTTAACATAACGTAATTTATGGGTTGTGTTCTATCTTTCTATGCTAAAGTATTCTACGTAAGTTTTTCATATTTCAATTCAAATAAATTGCTGTCAAGTTTACACTTATAGACATTTCTAAAATTTTCATAGCTATTATAAAACCTTCCTCTATTTCCAGATGCTAACTTAGTCCCCTCTATTATTGCTTCTTTCATTTTCTTTACATCTGAATTTACTCCTAAGTAAATTTTAGATATTTTACTTGGATTAACTTTAATTAAGAACATCACTTGATAAGCTTCGTAATTTCTCCAAACTGAATTCCATCTTGAAAGGTCATTTTCACAAAACCCTGCTAGAAAAAACACATTAGATAGATCATTGATTTTTTCTCTTAAATCACCTTTATAACCCAGTGAGCTCAGTTTATTTTTGGTTTCATTTGAATTACCAAGTGTTATGACTTTATTGCAGTTCGTAAATGGTAGTGCAAATCTATATTCTTCCTCGTGCTTCCAAGATTCATGTTTACTAAAGAAATAATGTTTCGAAAAGTTATTAACCTCTTCATCTGATAAAGTAGTGATATTTTTGCTATAGCTTCGCTCTCTATTATAAATAACATTGTCACTCAGGTAGGCTTCAATATCATTAGTTTTATTTATATCAAAAATAGAAAATGGATCTTCTTCATCAACTTCAAATTCAACTAATATACCTTTACTGTTAGTTGCATAGTTACCCCACATTGGCATACTTTCTTTATTTTTACTTAAAGACACATAACCATATAAATCTAAATATGGATTTATATCTCTGTGCGAATTAAATTCTCTCCCACAAATTTTTATAGTCTCTTGGCTGACATCTTTTATTTTATTTATATCTATTCCTGTTGGTAAAACTTCAAAAGGATCATTCTGGCTATTGTTCTGACTTAGCCTAAGTGTAGGCTCTGTTAAGAATGCCGTAGCAGCATCAGCAGATAAATATTTGTATAGTTTCATAAAATCTCCTTTTTAATTTCTTATTTATAACAAGTAACTAAATAAATAATCCTATCCCATAATATCTATGGTACTAAATGATTTATTTTCTAAATTTTTATCTAACGCCTCAGCCAACTTTTCAGTTTCACTAAAAACTATATTCCAATATTTAGTACGCGTGTCTGCATCAAGATCGGTAAAATCGTTTCTGTCTGGAATTTTTCCATACGGCAAGCTTGCTACAAATTCTTTTGATGGGGCTAGCATCACTACATTGTCGTAATTAAGTGGCTATACTTCACGTTTTAAATTTTTATCGAACCACCCTACTTTCGATTCGCTATTAAAGTGTGGATATCAAATTAAGCCTAGATTATTAATTTTTAGTTAAAAGTGGTAATCAATAATCCCGCCTTCCGATATATAAATTTTTATACTTTTTATTTATATTTTTGTATTGGTAATAGCTTTAGCTTTAAATAAAAAAGGGCTACACGCCCTTTTTTATTTAACTATATTGCTTATATAAATTATATTTTTCTTTTGTGTGTTCAGAAAAGTAGTCTGTGTATAATCATTTTTTAGTCAAATTAAATAACTATATTTCAATTATTTAACTAGTATATATAATAAAGCTGCTAAAACACTCCCTATTATTGGACCAACTACCGGGATCCATGAATAACTCCAGTTACTATCAGTTTTACCTTTTATTGGTAATAAAGAATGTACAATTCGCGGGCCTAAATCTCGAGCTGGATTTATTGCATATCCAGTAGTCCCGCCCAGAGAAAGTCCAATACCCCAAACAACAAAAGCAACAGGTATAGCGCCTATTGAACCTAAGCCTATTTTTACGCCAGAGCCATCGTCAATTTCAGCTGAAGAGAAGTAAAAAACACAAATTAATAAAACGAAGGTCCCTATTATTTCACTAAGTATATTTCTAAACGTATTTGGTATAGCTGGAGATGTACAGAAAACAGCTCGTTTTAAGGTGGGATCGTCAGTGGCATCGAAATGATCTTTATAAACTGCATAAACTAACGAAGCGCCAACCATCGCGCCAATAAATTCCGCTAAAATATAACTTGGAACTTCGGACCATGGAAATGATCCAGCTACGGCTAAGCCTATTGTTACTGCAGGGTTAAGGTGTGCTCCACTATAGGGACCGGCAACAACCACACCGATAAAAACACCAAGTCCCCAAGCAGTGGTAATCGTCATCCAACCGCCGCCATGGCCTAGTGTTTTCTTTAGTATGTCATTGGCTACAACTCCGCCCCCAATTAAAATAAGCAGTGCAGTTCCTAGTATTTCTGCTAAGAAAGGTGACATTTTAATATTCCTTATTAATTATAAACATAAAACCACCCTCAATAATGATATCTATTGCATAAGTATAAGCCATGAATATTTTGAAACTTTTTTACAGCTGAAAATTACCATAAAATAAGTATCAACTTATTTATTTTTACGCTTGGAGTATGTAGTGATATCATAAAAATAGTCTCCACTAATAAACCTTAATAGATATGTTGCTATGGTTTTATAGTTAAGTGGCTTATTATTCGCTTTGTACTTTTTTTACCGCATTACACCATCCGGCATATAATTCATCACGTTTTGATTTAGTCATGTTAGGAACAAATCGTTTATCGCAATTCCAGTTAGTCGCTAATGATTCAAGTGATGGGAATACACCCGCTTTTAGACCTGCTAAGTAAGCTACACCCAAAGCAGTAGTTTCACTTATGGTCGAACGGTCAACTTCGGCTCCTAAAACATCAGACAAAAATTGCATAAGCCAGCCATTTATTACCATACCGCCATCAACTCTTAGTACCTGTGGTCTTACGCCATCAGCTTCCATTGACTTTTGAAGGTCTTTAGTTTGAAAACAAACTGACTGTAATCCAGCTGTTACGATCTCTTTTATACCCGTATCTCGGGTTAAGCCAAAAATTGCACCTCGCGCATTAGAATCCCAATAAGGAGCACCTAATCCTGTAAAAGCGGGTACCATATATATACCGTGATCTAGTGAGGTATTGCATGCAAGTGACTCTGTTTCTTCAGCTTTTTGGATTAATTGTAGACCGTCTCTAAGCCATTGAATTGCAGCACCTGCAATAAAAATACTCCCCTCTAGCGCATAAGTTGGTTTCCCATTTAATCTATAAGCTACTGTACTGAGAAGTCTATTTTCAGATTCAAGTACTTTATCGCCAGTGTTAACCATCATAAAGCATCCTGTACCATAGGTACTTTTAGCCATTCCTGGTTGAAAACAAGTTTGCCCAAATAACGCTGCCTGTTGGTCTCCTGCCATTGCAAGAATAGGTACTTCGTAACCTAAATAGCGTTCATCTGTTACACCAAAATCATCTGATGAATCCATTACTTCTGGTAACATCTCTATTGGCACATTCAGAAGTTCAAGTAATTCCACGTCCCATTCTTGGGTATGAATATTAAAGAGCATAGTTCGCGAAGCATTCGTTGCGTCTGTGCGGTGCTCTTTTCCGCCTGTCAATTTCCACAATAAATAAGTGTCGACAGTACCGAAGATTAAATCGCCTTTTTCTGCTTTTTCTCTAGCATCGGGACAATTTTCTAAAATCCAATTTATTTTAGTTGCAGAAAAATATGGGTCTATTAAAAGGCCGGTTTTTTTTCTAATTAACTCTTCTTTTTCTGCGGCCCTTAAATCATTACATAACTCTGACGTACGTCTATCTTGCCATACAATCGCGTTATAAACGGGCTCACCAGTAATTTTATCCCATACTATTGTCGTTTCACGTTGGTTAGTAATACCAATGGCAATAACCTTATTGTGTTGAGGGTCTAGGTGTTTCATTACAGCTGTCATTGTTTGCTGTACAGAAGCCCAAATATCTTCTGGTTTATGTTCTACATAACCATCTTTTGGAAAGTGCTGGTCAAATTCTTGTTGTTCTAGGTATGCAATATTACCATTTAAATCAAATAGCACACTTCTAGAACTAGTCGTACCTTGATCAATTGAAAGGATATAGTTATTCATTATTTTTTCACTTTTACTTTCGGTTATTTTCGTTTTTGTACTATTACATGGATTAATTGCTACATACAACAAAAATACAACTTTAATATATAATTATTTATATGTGATTTTCATTTGTTAGCTCTTAACCTATAATTTACTATTAACTAAATTTAAAATGCGAAAAAAATGACTCAAGACCAAAGACACGAATCCATACTAAAATTATTAAAAGAAAGAGATTCAATTTCTATTGAAGTACTAGTAAGTCATTATGAAGTTACACCACAAACAATAAGACGAGATCTGGCTTATCTTGCTAATTTAAATAAATTGAGACGTCATCATGGCGGCGCTAGTGCCATTTCAAGCATTCAGAATACAGCATATCAAACTAGAAAAATCATGGACTTAGAAGCTAAACAAAAAATAGCACAGCATGTAGTTCGTATGATACCTAATGGCTCTTCCTTATTTATAAACATAGGCACTACAACAGAAACAATCGCGAAAGCACTTCTTGGTCATGAAAATTTGAAAGTTGTAACTAATAATCTTAATGTTGCGGCTATATTAGGTGTTAAGAAAGATTTTTCTGTACTTATCGCAGGTGGAGAAGTTAGGCACAGAGATGGCGGGATTATTGGTGAGACCACAGAGGATTTTATTAAACAATTTCGTATGGATTTTGGCATTATAGGTATTAGTGGCATAGAAGAAAATGGTGCGTTACTTGATTTTGACTATCGTGAAGTGCGCGTAGCCCAGGCAATCATTGAAAATTCACGTAAAGTTTTACTTGCTGCAGATCACTCTAAATTCGGTCGGTATGCGATGGTAAAATTAGGTAATATCTCACAGGCAGATAACTTTATTACCGATGCTCAGCCACCCGAAAGTATACTTACTTTACTCAATGAGCACGATGTCGAACTGCATATCGCTCGGTAAAAGCTTAACATAACAGTTAAATAGATTTTCCCTCATCATGGGGAAATCATGAGCTTTCCATTTTAGCTACAGCATGATCGAATAGGTTTCTTATAAATAGAAGTCCCATACAATTAATTTTTGATGAACATTTTTCAATAATATCCGACGAATAACTGCAATCTAAAGTCGAATATAAGCTTCATGCTATCTTATTCATTCTCGTTGTAGGTGTGATCTGCACCGAAGATGGATGAAAAACATTGAATACGTTGCTAATAATGAGATTGATTTGCTTGAAAAATATGTCTCATTTGAAAGTAGTCTTCCAGTTCACAACACTATAGATGGTACTATTCACCTATATCATCTGAAAAGTCATACCTATTGTATTAAATTAGTGATCTATTATAGCGCTGAGGAAATAGCGCGATAACAAAGAAAAATTATGACATAGAGTTGTTATCTCCAATTGCTCTCTGCATTTTCCTGTATTGCTCCCCCTCCTGCCCCTATTCTGTCAGCTATTAATAATTTTTAACGTAGAGAGTTATTTAAGAAGATAAAATGATCATGCTTTTAATAGGATAGATATTACAACAAAATTTTATACGTTGGACACAGGCTGCACATATAGCAACAAACGTTGGCGTTATAGCCATAGATGGTAAAACTATTTGTGGCTTTAATGATAAGAAACCAAAGAGACATACAATCGATATAACAAGCGCTTTTCAGCCGGCAATAGCTGTTGTATCAAGAAAAATAAAGATAGCTAACAATATACCTCCAACTGGCCCAGCCTTGCTTGATTTATCGGATATCAAAACGCCGTAGTAACTATTGATTTAATGGGGTGTCAAAAAACTATAGCGGAAAAAATTAAACTCCTAAGTTTTTTATTGCTTTACGGTGGGTTTGATATAGCTAGACTAACTTTCATTTATGTACTTTAATGTTTGCAAATGTTCGTTATTAAATGTTATTTTTAATATAAAGAAAACCGAAGTAAATAATAACTTCGTACTGTTATAGCTATTCAGAGTCTTAAAATACAATAGTTATCTGCAGTAGCTTGGTCATCCTTGTTAATCAGATCAATTAATTTTTGATTTCGTTTGAAGGCTTACTTGTATCAAGTACTTAAATGTTGGGTAACAAATCTTGAGTTAAATAATAAAAATATCGAAAGTATTTTTATTATTACTCGTATACTTACTTACCTGCATGCCTAGTATAAGTTTTGATAGCACGATAAATACCGTTTAGGACATTAATACTTTAAATTTAATTGAGCTGGTCTAAATAGCTTGATATTAAAATAGGTAATTCAACAAATGAGTCAACTTAGAGACAACAATATTAAAAAACTTCCCCAAGATATTTATGATGTTTTGATTATTGGAGGGGGTATTAACGGTGCTGTATCTGCTGCCGCTTTAGCCGCTAAGGGCGCTAGAGTTGCCTTGATAGACAAAGGTGATTTTGCCGGTTTCACTAGTTCAAACTCATCAAATTTAGCTTGGGGTGGCATAAAATATTTAGAAAGTCATGAATATAATTTGGTTAATAAACTTTGTAAAAGTAGAAACCATTTAATGCGTAGCTATCCTTCTACTGTTAAAGAAATTCGCTTTTTTACAAGTATCCAAAAAGGCTTTAGATTTCCGGCATTCTTTGTTTATTTAGGTACTATTCTCTATTGGTTTATGGGACGTTTTTTTACTAAATCTCCTAGATACCTCAATGCAAAAAAAATAAAATCATCAGAGCCAGTCATTAACACAAAAAATGTAGAGGCTGGATTTGAATATTCAGACAGCTTTTTATTGGATAACGATGCTCGTTTTGTTTTCAATTTTATTCGCTCTAGTATGAGCCATGGGTGTATTGCCGCTAACTACGTAAGTTCGCAGGGCTCTACTCGCTCTAATGATATTTGGACTACAAATGCAGTAGACGAGATGTCTAAAGAGAAGTTTACTATCCGCTCTAAAGTTATTATTAACGCAGCAGGCCCATTTGTTGATCCTATTAACAATACAAATAGTCAAACCACAGCACATCACCATGTATTTTCAAAAGGTATTCACCTTATTGTTGATAAGGTAACTAACAGTAACAAAGTACTGACGTTTTTTGCAGATGATGGTCGGTTGTTTTTTGTGATCCCCATGGGCCCAAAAACGTGTATTGGTACAACCGATACACAAGTTCATAGTCCGCACTCACAAGTGACTGATGAGGATCGAAACTTTGTGCTTGATAATGCTAACAAATTATTAGAGTTAGAAAAGCCAATTACAAAAAGTGATATTATAGCCGAGCGCTGTGGAGTTAGACCATTAGCAATTAAAAAAGACGGTAATGGTAAGGCTGACTGGGTGCAATTATCACGCAAGCACGCTATAGATACAAATAGTGATCAAAAATATCTTTCTATCTTTGGCGGAAAACTAACAGATTGTATTAATGTAGGCGATGAAGTGGCTGATTTAGTCACTGGATTAGGTATTAAGTTACCTTATGAAGATTACAAATGGTACGGTGAACCTGACGACACCGTTAAAAATGAGTTCATGCATCGTGCAAAATTAATGAATTTGGATGGTTTAACACCTAAAACATCTACAGAGGTACTTAGTAAGCGGTTTTGGAGACGTTACGGCAGAAATGCGATTAACATGCTAGAAAAAATTCGTGAAGCACCTGAAAAAGGCGAACTCCTTATTAAGAATTCGGAGTACTTACGTGTGGAAATTGAACACGCTGCTGAGCGGGAAATGATAACTAAACTCAGTGATTTTTTACGTCGACGTTCTAAAATTTCACTGGTTGTAAGAAAAGAAGATATTCTTTCAGATCCTGGTTTACATGAAGTCTGCCAAATTCTATTTGGTAAGGATAATGCTGAAAATAAACTTCAGGAGTACATTGAAGAGATATCTAAATAACCATTTACATCTATTCTTACGACTTTAAAAGCTTGGGTTAAATGTTATAGAAGAAGTCTGTTAACACGATTAAAATTAATTATGTTAACTGACTTCTTATAGCAACTAATAAAACTATATTTTATTTTTAAAAATTAATAACATTTTTAACTTTTTATCAAACGCTTCAGCTAGCCTTTCTGTTTCACTAAAAACTATATTCCAATATTTAATACGCGTGTCTGCATCAAGATCGGTAAAATCGTTTCTATCTGGAATTTTTCCGTAGGGTAAGCTTGCTACAAATTCTTTTGATGGGGTGATCATCACTACATTGTCGTAATTAAGTGGTGACACTTTACGTTTTAAATTTTTATCGAACCACCCTGCTTTTGGATCGCTATTAAAATGCGGATATAAAATTAAGCCTGGGTTATTAATTTTTAAATCAAAGTGGTAATCGATAATTCCGCCGTCGCGATATATTCCTTGCGGCGAGCCTGCAATATTTTTTATGCCTTGCATAACAAGTGGTATTGAACCCGATGCAAGTAATGCATCTTTTAAATTATTTTGAGTAAGCGCTATGTTTTGCGTTTTAAAATTGTAGCTGTCGGTAATTGATAAGTCACTTGTTGCTGGGCCAAATATAAAACGCTCATACTGTGAGCCTTGTATCTCTCATTGATAAATGATTAGCTATCATTTATCACATCGT